>JANXUJ010000074.1 GCA_025356295.1 Cyanobacteriota bacterium | reverse complement strand
AAGAGGGCGCTTTGCGCCCTCTTTTTAATTTATGGGTTTAGTCTATGGGTTTTAACCTAGATTTTGCTCGTCAACTTAGTTAACAATTGATTAGACCTTTGCAAAAATCCCTTCATGCTATCCGCATCAAAGCTTTTTTGTGCCATCAACGCTAAGTCATAGACATGAGCGCAAATCAAGTTTTCCAAATCCAAAGATTCTGACTGACCACTAACGACGATTTGGTTGCTATCAAGCTCGATCAGCTTTGTCATCAACGGATGCGCTGTATTGACTAGCAATACATGATCTTCAGGGAAGCTGACCGTAGTACCTTGTTGCATCATCGCCATCATTTCTTGCATCCGCCGCGCTGACTCTGGTAACAAAATGATCGCAGGTGGTGCAGAAGCAGGATCGTCAGATTTAATCGCCTCAGTGCGAATTACCAACTTGGGCTTGTTCAAGGCGTTACGGAAAATGTCTTGGAGATGATCGCTTTTGGTCTTGTTGGTTTTAGGATCGACAATTTCAGTGTTAGATTCTTTATCAACTAAGCGATCGTCAATTTCGGCATCAACCCGCGCAAATTTAATATCTTGAAACTCGCGTTCAAGGAAACTAATGAAGTGACTGTCGATAAAAGCATCAAAGGTGAGAACTTCTAAACCTTGATTTTTATGTAACTCGACATAAGTACCTTGAGCAATCGGATCAGAAGTATAGAAAACTTGGTTCTCATGCTTCTCTTTATTGCGCTCTAGATAAGCTTGGAGAGTTGTATAGTTGCCGCTTTCGCTCTTAACCTCCTCATCTTCGCTAGTAGTGGCATAGACCAAAATATCCTTGATTTGTTGATAGAACTTATCGCTGTTCATTGAGCCAAACTTCATGAAGATACTGATGTCTTGCCAACACTTCAGGAATTCTTCGCGAGATTCGCTATACAGAGAGCTGAGGCGATCGCCTACTTTTTTAGCAATAAAATCTTGAATCTTACGAACCTTAGGATCGCCTTGCAAGAAGCTCCGCGATACATTGAGAGGAATATCCGTACTGTCGATCGCCCCACGCAATGGCATCAGGAATTTAGGAATAACATCATCGCAATTGTCACTCACAAAAACGTGATTGCAAAACAACTTGATCTGTCCACGATTAGGATCGATATCCGCCTTCATTTTCGGGAAATAAAGAATCCCTTTAATCACAAATGGATAATCAGTATTTAGATGAATCCAGAACAAAGGATCATCTTGATAGGGATAGAGATAGCGATAGAACTCTAAATACTCATCCTTAGTGACTGACTTAGGAGACTTGTCCCACAGCGCAATTTGCTTGTTGATGACTTCATCATTTAGCTTGATCGGCACAGGCATAAAGTCGCAATAGTTACGAATCATCCGCTTGATCGAGGCTTCTTCGAGATACTCCTCAGCATCATCTTCCAAAGTTAATGTGATCGTTGTGCCAACAGTCGCGCGATCGCTGTCACTGAGCGTAAAAGTCGTCGAGCCATCGCAAGCCCAATGCACAGCCTCAGAACCTTCTTTATAAGAACGCGTATCAATCTCAACATTGCTCGCCACCATAAATGACGAATAGAAACCCAACCCAAAGTTACCAATGATTTGTTGATCACCCGTACCACTATTGGCATATTTAGTAGCAAATTCTTGGGCGCTGGAGAATGCGACTTGGTTGATATATTTCTTGACTTCATCCGCTGTCATACCGAGTCCAGTATCTGCGATCGCTAAAGTCTTTTTCTCTTTATCGATAGTGATCATGATTTCTGGCTCAATAGAATGATCAGTCTCCCCAGCATAAGACACCATCTTTAGCTTGCTAATTGCATCTACCGCATTAGAAACCAATTCCCGCAAGAAGATATCTCGTTCAGAATACAAAGCCTTCTTGATAATGGGAAAGATATTGTCGGTATGAATGCTGATCGTTCCCTGTTCTTGCATATCGCGTAAAGCTCCTGAATATTGCTAAATGTTACTAAGTGCCGAACAAACTTGATTATACCTACTCACTAACGACAACCAAGCCGTCAAACCTTTCGCGTTGTCCGTACCAAGATTAGATTATGAAGGTTTGCAAAGTAGATTTATACATTTTTGTAACGTCAGTTGAAAACCTGATGCGCTCATATACTTGTATCTGTACTTTTAGTAATCAGTGCAGTGATATTTTTCATGAAAGCTATCCAGTCTTTAATGCATAAAAAACAATCAAAAACCAAGCGTCACCCCGATCAAGTAATGTTTTTACGTCCCAACTCTAATGATCCTTTAACTATTTCAACCCGAAGAGAAGAAATCATTGCTATGCTGGAACGGCAATTTGCTAGTAGTCCCTCACATGACTCCTAGCATCATGAGTAGGTAGGAGCAACGATGACGCTGGAATTTCCTATCTCCACTGGAGAATCTGACTATATAGCCCGCCGTAGACAACTGCGACAACAACGCCGTGTTCGGATTTGGCAAAGGATTTGGCAGCTAACATTTATAACAGGAATCACAGGGGGGATGCTATGGATCGCCATGCTCCCAGACTGGCAGTTACGCAGTGCCAGTCAGATTGAGATCGAGGGAAATAATCTGCTCTCGAAAGAGACAATTAAAAAAGCTTTACCGATTCAATATCCGCAGTCAATCTTTCAAATTCAACCACAAGCGATCGCCACCCAACTAGAAGCATCTGCCCCAGTTTACAAAGTTATCGTATCGCGTACCATTTTTCCCTCCAAGCTGACTATCCAGGTCCAAGAACGTTTACCGATCGCTAACTCGACACGCAATAATCAGGCAGGCTTCTTAGACGCCGAAGGTATATGGATGTCGATAAAAGCCTATCCAACTAACATAACTAAACCAAATCTTGTGGTTTTAGAGCCAAATAATCGGGCGATCGCACAGTGGTCAACTCTTTATCGGCAAGTTAGCCAAAGCCAAGTCAAGATTTTGCAAGTAGATGCGCGGGATGAATCAAATTTAATTTTAACTACCGAGCTAGGGCTAGTTTATTTTGGCGTATATAAACCATCGCTATTTGGTACACAGTTGGAAACACTAGATAAGATGAGAACCTTGAACGAAAAATTCAATGAAAAATTCAAATCAAAAGGTTTCAAACATATTGATATTAGCCAGCCAAGTAACCCAATTTTAGAAATTAATCTGCCATTACAAAGATAAATTTTCAGAAACAAAATCTTAAGTTGTCATTTTAAGGCTATTATTATTTTTTTCTAGTAGGTTTAAACTCTTACTTAAACTTCAAACGCAGTTTAACATTAGCAAAATCTAGAGAGTATCAGTAAAAATGATTCTACTTATACATTTAATACATTTATGACATTCTTTGATAAATGACATCTCAAAATGACTGGTCAGATTTGAACTCAAATAGTTCAGAAAATGGAGAAGTAGAAGTGCAAATAGATGAATTTTCTGAGTTTTCAAATAGCTCTAGACTACACCTAAGTCACTCGCAAAATCGAATGAAGCAGCAGTTAGGCGTTGATGCAAAAGCGGATAATATCATGTTGGGCAGTGTTGCAAAAATTAAGGTAATTGGTGTTGGTGGCGGCGGCGGTAACGCTGTAAATCGCATGATCGCTAGTGACGTGATTGGTGTCGAATTTTGGTCGTTTAATACCGATGCTCAAGCATTACTCCAGTCATCTGCATCTAAACGGTTTCAGATGGGTCAAAAGCTGACTAGAGGTTTAGGTGCGGGTGGTAATCCTGCGATCGGACAGAAAGCTGCTGAGGAATCGCGCGATGACATCGCCGCTGCCGTTGAAGGCGCCGACCTCGTATTTATTACTGCAGGCATGGGTGGTGGCACTGGCACTGGAGCTGCCCCAATCATTGCCGAGGTTGCCAAAGAAGCAGGCGCACTTACAGTCGGTATTGTCACTCGTCCTTTTACCTTTGAAGGCAGGCGGCGAGCGCAACAAGCTGAAGAAGGGATCGCGGGACTACAAAGTCGCGTTGACACGCTGATTGTGATCCCCAACGACAAATTGCTGTCTGTGATCTCAGAACAAACCCCAATGCAAGAAGCTTTTCGGGTTGCGGATGACATTTTGCGGCAGGGGGTACAAGGTATCTCTGACATTATTTTGATCCCAGGGCTAGTTAATGTGGACTTTGCAGACATTCGTGCAGTTATGGCAGATGCAGGTTCCGCAATGATGGGTATTGGCATTGGCTCAGGTAAATCTAGAGCCAGAGAAGCCGCGATGACTGCGATCTCTTCGCCTTTACTGGAGACCTCTGTCGAAGGAGCCAGTGGGGTCGTGTTTAACATCACTGGTGGTGAAGATATGACTTTGCATGAGGTTAACGCTGCTGCGGAAACCATTTATGAAGTTGTTGATCCCAATGCCAATATTATTTTTGGAGCAGTAATTGATCCCAAGATGGAAGGTGAGATTAGAATTACAGTAATCGCGACTGGCTTTGCTCCAAAAACGCATCCCGCAATCCCGCCTCAAATTTCCAGAAAAGTACAGCCTCTACCATCTAACCCCAGACCAGCAACATCTCCACCACCCACACCTTCACAAAGTTCTGCACAATCTGAAATTAAGCTTAGTAAGCCAGGACTCGATATCCCAGACTTTTTGCAGCGCCGTCGCCCGCCCAAATAACATCAACACACAGATGTGAATGCTTATTAGCAATTGGCGATCGCCAAATTAATCCAAACTTAATCGTAAACAGATGTGGCGAATAGCAAATTAAGCATGACAATATAAGCATGGCTATGTTACCTCCTGATAAATTGCAGTGACAAACTTAACAACTACTAGGCAAGCACTTCACAGATTGCCCTCTCTAAACAGCGGTGAAGATCGACTAAGGCTGTTTGCTGGCTCCGCAAACTTGCCTCTTGCCCAAGAGATTTCCCGTTACTTAGGGATAGAACTGGGACCGATGGTGCGAAAAAATTTCGCTGATGGGGAAGTCTATGTGCAGGTACAGGAATCGATTAGAGGTTGTGATGTTTACTTAATCCAACCAACCTGTCGTCCTGTTAATGACCACTTGACTGAGTTATTGATTATGATCGATGCCTGTCGGCGCGCCTCAGCAAGACAAATTACCGCTGTTATGCCCTATTACGGCTATGCACGAGCCGATCGCAAAACCGCAGGACGCGAATCAATTACCGCGAAATTAGTTGCGAACTTAATCGTGCAATCTGGTGCTAATCGTGTGATTGCGATGGATTTACATTCCGCCCAAATCCAAGGATATTTTGACATTCCTTGTGATCATGTTTATGGTGCGCCAGTTTTACTTGACTATCTCGCGGAAAAGAGGCTATCTGACTTAGTGGTGGTCTCTCCCGATGTGGGAGGGGTAGCTCGCGCTCGTGCTTTTGCTAAAAAGCTCAATGATGCGCCTCTAGCCATTATCGATAAACGCCGTCAAACTCATAATGTGGCTGAGGTGATGAATGTGATTGGTGATGTTGCAGGTAAGACGGCTGTACTTGTTGATGACATGATCGACACCGCAGGAACGATCTATGAAGCAGCCAAGCTGTTAAGAAAAGAAGGTGCGCGACAGGTTTATGCTTGTGCAACCCATGCTATTTTTTCTCCTCCAGCTATTGAACGCTTATCAAGTGGTGTGTTTGAAGAAGTAATTGTTACTAACTCGACACCTGTAAAACAAGAGAGCTACTTCCCTCAATTGCGCGTACTATCTGTATCCGACCTACTGGGTGAGACAATCTGGCGAGTACATGAAGATACATCAGTAAGCAGTATGTTTAGGTAGCAAGAACCTGATAGTAAATCAAGTATGGAAGTAAGTATGAGAGTAAGTACTTTGCGCTTACTTCTATGGCTCAAAAAATGTGCATCGTGATACAAACTGCAATTATGTAGTAAATTTAAGTTAGATTAATTTATTTTTGGTTAAACAGGGTGTGTAAGATTGGTAGATCGTGCGCTTGTTGAAGTTTTTCGCGAGATGAATGGGGGAATGTTTCCTCCCATGACGGAAACGTTTGAACGTGGTAAGACAATTTTTTTTCCTGGTGATCCTGCGGAACGTTTTTACTTTTTGGTAAAAGGAGCCGTGAAACTTTCTAGAGTTTACGAAGCGGGTGAAGAAATTACTGTGGCGCTGTTACGCGAAAACAGTGTATTCGGAGTCTTGTCATTGATCACAGGTAATCGTTCTGATCGCTTTTATCATGCAGTTGCCTTTACGCCCGTAGAGTTACTTTCTGTGCCAATTGATCAGGTAGAAAAAGCACTCAAAGAAGATACGGAATTGCCGATGGTGTTGTTGCGTGGTCTTTCATCACGGATATTGCAAACGGAAATGATGATCGAAACGCTGGCTCATCGTGATATGGGATCGCGATTGGTTAGCTTTTTGTTGATTCTATGCCGTGATTTTGGTACACCATCAACAGATGGCGTGACGATTGATCTTAAGCTATCGCATCAGGCGATAGCTGAAGCGATCGGTTCTACGCGAGTGACGGTGACGAGGTTATTGGGCGATTTGCGAAAGCAAAAGATGATCGCTATTTCCAAAAAGAAAATCACAGTACATAATCCGATTGAACTGGGTCAGCAGTTTGCCTAAAGGTTTGAATACAGTAAGTGAGGCGCATAGCGCCTCACTTACTATATGTATATGTCTTCATGTATATGTATATTGATGCGTTAAGCTATTTATAGAAAAAATAATTAAAAAACATCTGAAATGTACGGAACTTTAAAAGCGGTCTGGGCGGTCGTTGCCATTTGCCTTGTTATTTTAATCTTGTTACACAGCCCTAAGAGTGATGGTTTGGGCGGGTTTAGCGGTCAAGCTCAACTCTTTTCGAGTACTAAGAGTGCCGAAACAGCTTTAAATCGGATAACTTGGTTTCTGACATCAGCATTTTTGGGTTTGACTGTAGTACTTAGTGGTGGTTGGTTTACAATCTCGCCAGCCGTAACTGCTCCACCTGCGGCGCAAGTCTCACCTTCTAAGCGTGTGCCTGATGCACAGCCGATTCCACTTAATTTGCCTGCGGCAACTCCCGAAAAATCTAATTAAAAAACTATATAGACCTTTGCGCTGGCTTAAAACCATAAAAGCTTTTGAAAGCTTTTATGGTTTTAAGCATTAAATTCTGGTTTGATTTGAATTTATCAAGAATGTATCTGATCGCGCGATCGTGTACATTTTCATATTCCATGATTTCTCTTTGTAGAAAACGTAATTATGCACAATCCCCTCAAATTGCATACCTATTTTTTCTAAAACTTTTGCTGAAGCGAGATTATCAATATTACAAATAGCCTGAATCCGTTGTAGTTGCATAACATGAAAGCCGAACGCGATCGCCATTGTTGCGGCTTCAGTCATCAGCCCTTGTCCCCAATAATTTTTTGCTAGGGTATAGCCTAAAGTGCCACGCTTATGGATTGGCACAATATATAGACCGCAAGTCCCAATTAATTTACCGCTTTCTTTTTCGACTATTCCCCAGTCTATACCGTTGCCAGAGCGGTATAGCTCAAAGACAAAGTTGTTTAAATATTCGTAAGTATCATCGATAGACCGATGAGTCGCCCATGAAGTGTGAGTGGTTACTTCGGGATCACTCGCATAGGCAAAAATATCGGCAGCATCAGCGATCGCTATTTTGCGAAGAATGAGCCGTTTGGTTTGTAAGGTTAGTAACTGGTCGGGTATATCTAGCATCGGGAAGTATTTAGAATTATTTGAAACTTGATTTAAGATTCGATTTAAAATTTTATTTTAGTTTGAGGTTGCATTACGCACGCCATCTGATAAGATATAATTCCTAATAAATTTGGAGAGATGGCTGAGTGGACGAAAGCGGCAGATTGCTAATCTGTTGTACGGCAGGTAACTCCGTACCGAGGGTTCAAATCCCTCTCTCTCCGTTCAAAAGCCTGTTATAGAGCTATATGAGTACAAAACTCTCAGAAAATGTCATAGACGAAGCCCCAGAAGTTGATCCAAGTAAATTCACTGCATCTGATGTGGCTGATATCGCTGATCGCTTGGAACGTGATGACTATGCCAGTGCTTTTGAGAGTTTGAATGATTGGCATATTTTGCGATCGCTAGCCTTTAAAGGTTCAGACTTAGCAGAGCCATATCGCCATTTACTTGATCTAGAAGCATTTGATGAGTGCTAATCATAAAACCAAACCATAAAAAAAGTGCGCTAAGCGCACTTTTTTTATGGTTTGGTTTTACTGTTGAGGACTCGGAATCGCCTTAGGCGGTAGAGCGTTTGTAAATTTCTCAGTTGCATTTTTACTTTCGTAAATACAATCAACGCTGGGACTTTTATCGAGATCGCCCGTGAAACCAAAAGTGTTCATTCTGTCTTTACATTGACGAATATCCGCTTCCTTAATCACATTTTTTTGTAACAAGACGTTCCAGTTGTTTGGTAATACTACACAACCTGGCACTGGCTCAGCTTGGCTGATAAATACATTAAACGGGTTGAGCGTCACATAAACACGGCTACTCATCACCATTGCTGATGCGCCGTAGTTGTTGCAAAAGTCACGACTAGGTGCGAGATTGTCTAGACGGATAGCGTCAACTGTGCGGGGGGTGGGGTTGAGCGTGGAGAGCGCAATACCCACACCGATACCGACCGCAAAAATCGCCCCTGCGATCGCCAACTTAGTAGTTGTGCCGTTATTTCTTGATTCAGTGGGTGGTGTATTCAGGGTGGATGAAGATCTACGTCTTGCCATAGATAGGAGTTAGGTTTATTGACTAGGTTAACCGAAAGTTTATAACTTTTGAAAGATTTGTTGATCAAACCTCTCAAAAGTTAGATAATTGCTACATTGGCGCGATCAAGTATCTCTGGTATTAAGTGTTCAGCTTTAATTGCCATGATATGAACGCCCTGACAGATTTGCCGTGCCGTTTGAATCTGTTCGGCAGCGATCGCGATTCCTTCTTGTAGTGGTGATTTGGCTGTAGCTAAGCGATCAATAATATGGTCAGGTATCTGTACTCCTGGCACATATTTATTTAGGAATAAAGCATTTTTTGCTGATTTAATCAAAAATATCCCTGCCAAAATTGGCTTGTCGGATTGATTGGAAATCTGATTAACAAATTTATCAAGTCGATCAAAATCAGTAATTAATTGGCTTTGAAAAAACTGCGCTCCTGCATTAATTTTGCGCTCAAATCGCTTTTGCAGCCCTGACCAGCTAGGCGACTGCGGATCGACTGCGGCTCCTGCGAAAAAATCAGTGCCTTGATTGGGCAGTGCTTTGTTATTAGCATCTAGTCCTAAATTAAGTTTTTTAATTAATTGCAATAGCCGCACTGATTCATATTCAAATACTGCTCGTGCGTCCGTTGAGTCTCCCGCTTTGACAGGGTCGCCTGTGAGCGCCAGAATATTGGTGATTCCCAGCGCGGCGGCTCCGAATAAATCACCTTGTAAAGCAATCCGATTGCGATCGCGACAAGCAATTTGACAGATAGTTTCAAGACCGATTTGCTGTTGAATCAACACTGAGGCAGCCACAGGACTCATGCTCATGACGGCGCGACTGGAATCAGTAATATTAACTGCATGAACCCGCCCTTGTAGCGATCGCGTTTGTTCAAGCATATGTGTTGGATCGCTACCTTTTGGTGGTGACACCTCAGCCGTAACCAGAAATTCCTTGCGAGCGATCGCCTTACGAAATTTCGTAAAAGATTGCTCAGACAATTGCGGGGGCGGCTCGATCATGCAAAACAAAACTCAAAACAAAACTGAACAGCACCTGCATTTTAAACTATACGCAGAGCTTCTTAGAAAGTTATATTTCAGCTTGTTTAGGCATACCACATAAAAACTATACTTAAAAAAATGTTAAGATTTGGGGCATTAAGAACGTATCAGGATGAAACAATTAATGCGTTGGTCAATCGTACTCATGCTCAGTGCTACATTAGCAGGAGCTAGCGCCCCACTGATTACGTCTTCGTCTGAGTTCGATCTTGCTCTAAATGCGAGCTTAGCGAATAGCCGAGATAGCAACTCTTTTGACTCGCTGATATATTTTCCAATCGATCAAAGGCTGGCTAAGTTAGAATCTCAAGCTAAACAAACAACTTCCAGCATTGATCGTATTCGCGCTCGATTAGTACTTGCCGATATCTATCTCAATAGTCGCAAGTCACGCGAAGCGATCGCTGCCCTCGATAAATTGGAAACAGAATATCCAGTTTTGGCTGACTACATTTTGCTAAAGCGCGCCCAGGCTCAAACTCAAATCCGCGATCTCCAAGCTGCAAAGTCAACTTGGGAGAACATTCTCAAAGCATTTCCTGATAGTCCTGCGGCTGCGGAAGCGATGTTTGCTTTAGGACAAAATCAACAACTCTTAGATAAGTTTCCTGCTCATCCGCGATCGCAAGAAGTGGCTCTCCGTTTGTTAGCTCAAGCGCCCAACCGAGTTGACCTAATGGCAATCATGGCGACTTATTTTGGTGATTATAAAGAGATTACGCCAATTTTGGATCGCCTGGTGGCGAATTCAGCTTCCCTAAAAGCTGATCAATGGTGGGCGATCGCTGACGCATACTATGACAAATACGAATTTGGCAAAGCGGCTAATGCTTATACCCGTGCTACCTCCAACCCTCTCACTGCTTACAAATATGCGCGCAGCTTGCAGCGTGGAAAACAAACTGAGGCAGCGATCGCGGCTTACAACCGTGTTATCCAGCAATTTCCCCAAAGTCCTCAAGCCCCTCGGGCCCTGATTAGACTTACCCAGATTGACTCTCCTGAAATGGCGATCGCAGCTACTGATCGAATTGTGGCGAGCTATCCTGACACCGCAGGTGAGGCTCTAGGGATCAAGTCAATGATCTTGCAAGATAAACTCGATAGCCCTAAAGCGGCAAGTGTGGCGCGAAATCTATTGTTAGAGCGTTATGGCAATAGTGCGGCAGCAGCTGATTTGCGTTGGCGGATTGCCAAAGGTCAAGGGCGCGGTGGACAACTGGCTAATGCGATCGCCACCGTTGACTCGCTGATTGCTAATAGTCCAGACAGTGACACCGCCGCCGAAGCAAGCTTCTGGGCAGGCAAATGGGCAAATCAGATTGGTGACAAAGCTAAATCTAAGAAGTTATTTGAATTCGCGATTCGTCAACATCCAGATTCATATTACGCATGGCGAGCAGCTTCTTTGCTCGGTTGGAATGTTGGTACTTTTACGACTGCACGTTACACCACACCTGCGATCGCTTTACCCACCGCTAGAGCAACCTTACCTGCTGGTTCGGCAAAGCTACAAGAGCTATACATTCTCGGCTTAGATCGTGATGCGCGATCGCAATGGCAAGCAGAAGTGCGCGGCAAGCGCAATCTCGAACCAAACGAAATCTTCACCGATGGCGTATTGCGTGTGGCTGTCCAGGATAATTTGGTTGGCATTAAAACTCTCGAAAGCTTAGATTTAATTGATATTCCTGCTTCTCAAAAAGTGGAGATCGTCAAACTCAAGCAGCATCCCGCTTATATGCAGTCGCTCTATCCATTTCATTATTGGGAGTTAGTCTCCAACTGGTCACGCGATCGTCAGTTGTCGCCTGCGCTCGTGATCGGGCTGATGCGTCAAGAGTCTCGCTTTGAAGCTCAGATTCGTTCGCGATCAGGTGCGATCGGACTGATGCAGATCATGCCAGATACAGGCTCATGGATTGCTAGTAAAAGGGGTGTAAGTAATTACAATCTCGATAAGCCTGATGACAATATCAGTTTTGGAACTTGGTATCTAGACTACACTCACAGCCGCTATGGTAATAACTCCATGCTGGCGGTTGCTAGCTATAATGCTGGACCTAACAGAGTCGCACAATGGGTAGAAGAGCGCAGTGTTGCTGATCCTGATGAGTTTGTAAATAGCATTCCCTATGACGAAACTAGAGATTATGTCTCGAAGGTTTTAGGTAATTATTGGAACTATCTACGGTTGTATTCTCCATCGGTACAACAACAAGTTATGGCTTTGCAGAAGATCGATAATCTCAAGGCTTCAAAGTAGAAAAGATGATGGCGCGGCGCGCCATCATCTTTTATTTCTTAGATGGTTCTGTCATCGGGGCGATCGCTGCTCCATTGCGTAACTGGAGAATCCCTGCAACCACAATCTGATCCTTAGGCGTTAGCCCTTCTAACACCTCTTGCTTGTTACCTGTGATTTTGCCAAGTTTAACTGGTTTTTGATTGGCAATCAGTTGCGTTTTACCATCGACAGTAGTATTTTCGGCAACAAATATAAAATCTTGACCACCGAGGCGTGAAATAGCTGAAGTTGGCACTACTACACCTGAACGAGTAGCCCAAATCAATCTTGCTCTGACAAATTGATTTGCTTTTAGTTGATTAGTTCCATTATTAAAAGCAGCTTTGACTAAAACTGATTGAGTTTGAGAATTGATAGTCGGCGAGATAAAGGCGACTTTACCATTTACGAGAGGTTTATCTTGAGCATCTAACAACTCTACGGTCATTCCCATTCTCAGGCGTGGTGCATTTTCAATAGGAACTGCAATCTGGACTTCTAATACTTGATTTTGTGTCACCGTAGTTAGCTGAGTCGTATTATTAACATTATCGCCCACCTTAATGGGAATATCGCCGACAATACCTGCAAATGGAGCCGTCACTGTATAAAAATCTAACTGCACTTCTTCTTGAACAGCACCCGCACGCGATGCTTCAATCCTTGTCGCAGCACTATTGATACTTGCTTGTTGGGCTTCGATCTGCGCGTCAATTTGACCTAATGCTGCTCTTGAGCTTCTTAAATTATTAGATACATCATCAAGCTTTTGCTTAGTAGTCGCTCCTTGTGATGTCAAATCAGCATAGCGAGCATATTCTTTTTGATTAAAATCAACATTAGATAAAGTGGATTCTTTGCTAGCGCGTAACTGAGCAAGTGTGGCTCTGGCACTCTCAAAGTCAGCCTGCGAAGACGCAACTGCTGCTACTGATTGCCGCACAACGGCTTGTTGCTTCGCTGGATCAATTCTTAAAATTGGCGCACCCGCTTCTACGCGATCGCCAGCCTTAACATAAATCTCCTGCACATAACCATCAACTCTCGGTTGCAGCGTCACTGCTTGGCGGGATTGCAAATTAGCGACATAATCAGAACTATCAGTAACTGTCCCTGACTCAACTGAGGCGATCGGCACAGGCACAGCCCGCGCGCCCGCGCCTTGCGGAGGAGTACCAGAGCAAGAAACTAGCAAAATACTTATTACTGCGCCTAGGGTCTTGCCTAAGGATTTATCTAATCTTGTAAGCGAGGAGATGGCGATCGGCGATCGCGGTTTGTGGACTTGATGTTTAATCATGATTAACAAGTTGTCCCTAATGGATAATATCTGCTAAATCTGTCAATAATTTAAGAGAGGCTCACCCTTAGGGTAAGCCTCTCTTAATCAAAAAAGCAATTAAAAAAGTAAATTCTTTAGATAATATCAATAAGTAAACTTGGTATAAATCACCCAATCGGCGTTAAATACCTGCGTGTCCCATCGCAATACCTGCCACTAACATCCCAATTACAAGAAAAGGTTGGGCGCTAGCTTGATATTTCACGTCATTTTTAAGCGGATCGCGCAAGAAATACATATCTTGAAATGTAATTTGGGGAATCACGAGCAGCACAATTAAACTTGCTAATAATTGCTCTCCCACCGTGACCAAATAAATCGCAATCCCAATCTGGAAGACATCGATCGCTGTTGCTGATAAGAGTGCTGCTTTCTGGACACCGAACATAACTGGTAAAGACTTTAATCCTAACTCGCGATCGCCTTCTACACTTTTAAAGTCATTGACTACCGCGATTCCCAAACCAGCAAGGCTATAAAACAAAGTCACAGCGACCACTGTCCAGTTGAGCGTTCCATAAAGGGCATGTCCTGCCCACCATGGCAAAGCGATATAACTTGCGCCGAGGGCATAGTTACCCAGCCAACCATTTTGCTTAAGCTTGAGAGGTGGCGCTGAGTAAATATAAGCAAGAAACGCGCCGCCGATCGCTAACTTGGTAATCATAAAATCAGTATGATCAGCCGTAACATCGAGTGTCGCCGCGACTGCGATCCCGCCGATCAGCAAAACCCAAATCTGAGCAACCACTTGCTTAAGAGAAATCGCACCCGATGGAATGGGGCGATAAGGCTCATTAATTGCGTCAATTTCGCGATCGTAATAGTCATTAATTGTCTGAGTATAGCCTGTCAGCAATGGTCCCGACATGAGCATACAAAGCAGTGATCGAAACACATTTTCAATCGACCATGTAAAATCGCCTGAGGAAGCAGCGCCACAGAGTACGCCCCACATCAAGGGTATCCATGTAATCGGCTTCATTAATTGCAAGCGTAGCTTCCAAATCGAAGTTTCTTTTACGTCCGCACCTTTCATTCCTAGCATTTGGCGGGTACGGGCTTCGCGAGACTCGCTCGCTGGTACGTCAGGGTTTTGAGACGACATGTTTTGACTACTTACAAAAATTACAAAAAATTAATAGACTTGCGGTTGATTATAGCTTTTAGGCGATCGCTCCGTAGTCAAAAGCTCCCAAAAAATTTAACTAAAAAAAATTTAACTAAAGATGAGAACTATTAAGCTAATCGCTGATATCGCATCCCTGGGTATGGCGCGATCGCCCCGATTAGTTCTAATTGCAACAAGGCTCCTGACACTTCACCCGCAGGGGCTTTAGCTTGTTCGACAATCGCATCAAAGCCGACAGGATTGCCAAAACTGATCGCTTGCAGGATATTTTGTTGCAATTGTGGCAGATCAGCGATCGCGATCGCTGGAACAGGAATATCTAAATTTGGCAACATCCCTAAAGATTCTAGCAACTCATCCACACCTAAAATTGCCTGTGCGCCTTTACTCAATAGTTTTAAGCATCCCTTTGCTTCGTTGACATCAAGAGAATTAGGCAGCGCATAGACATCGCGATTATATTCATTGGCTTGATAGGCGGTGATTAAGGCTCCTGAACGTTCGGGCGCTTCCATGACCAGAGTGACGCGGCTGAGTCCAGCGATAATCCGATTGCGGGCAGGGAAGTGTTTTTTGTCAGGGGGTGTGCCTTGCGGATATTCGCCTACCACTAACCCTGAAGCGCCGATTTGTTCGTACAGAGATTTGTGTTTGGGTGGATAGATGCGATCAACTCCAGTCCCGACCACCGCTACAGTTTGACCACCGACTTCCAAACAAGCTCGGTGAGCTTCCCCATCGATACCTTCCGCCATACCCGAAATGATGGTAAATCCACGTTCTGCTAGGGCGGTTACGAGCTTCTTCGTCCAACGTCTTCCATAGGGTGTCGAGTTGCGCGTACCCACGATCGCCACTGTATTGCGCTCATTCCATTGGGTCATATGACCGTGATAATACAAAAGTGGCGGCGGGTCAGGGATTTCCCAAAGTAACTGGGGATATTCGCGATCGCTGGGAGTCCAGAAATTGAGATTTTTATGTTCATGGACAGCTAACAGTGATAATGGCTCAACTTCTCGCTGGGCTTGACGAATTGCTTCTAAAGTCTGACCACCGATGCCTTCAACTTGTTGCAAATCAATTGGTAATGCTTGCCAAGCTTTTGACATTGAGCCAAAAGCTTGATAGAGGCGCTTGATCAAAACAGGTCCAATGCCGCGAACTTGCGACCATGCTAGCCAGTAGGCTTTTTCCATCTTAGATTACACTCTTGAAGAAGGCGATCGCGTCTTTAAGAGAAGCGACAAATACATCGACTTCAGCTTTAGTATTATAGAAATAGACACTCGCCCTTGCAGTTCCATTAATTCCTAAAAAGCGATGTAATGGCTGCGTGCAGTGATGTCCTGAACGGATCGCAATTCCATCTTGATCAAGCATGGCGGATAAATCATTAGCATGAATGCCATGGGCGATCGTGAATGCGGCTAAACCTGCGCGATCGTGGCGCGGTCCATAGACTTTGATATCGGGAATATCATCAAGACAATCCATCAAATAGTTGATTAGTTCCTGTTCATAATTATGAATGTTATCCATGCCGATCGCACTTAGATAATCAACTGCTGCACCGAGGGCGATCGCTTCACCGATCGCAGGAGTTCCCGCCTCAAACTTATGAGGTAAATCAGCATAAGTGGAATGATCGAGAAATACATCGGCAATCATTTCACCACCGCCCATAAATGGCGGCATAGCTAACAAAATATCGCGCTTTCCATAGAGAAATCCAATCCCCGTTGGCGCACACATTTTATGTCCCGAAGCGACTAACCAATCGCAATCTAACTTCTGCACATCAATCGGCATATGTGGCACGCTCTGACAAGCATCTAGCAATACTTTTGCGCCCACAGCATGAGCAAGTGGAATCATCGCTTCAACTGGATTCACACAACCAAGTGTGTTAGAAATATGAACAATCGACACGAGCTTAGTTCTGGAATTGAGCAAAGATTTGAACTGTTCTAAGCTCAACTCCCCTGTGGCTGTTGGCTCCAAAAACTTAAGAACTGCACCTGTGCGCTGAGCAATCATTTGCCATGGGACGATGTTGCTGTGGTGTTCCATTATAGAGAGAATTACTTCATCTCCTGCTTGCAGATTTGCCCATCCCCAAGTGTAGGCAACTAGATTGATCGCTTCACTGGCATTGCGGGTGTAAATGATTTCTTGTGATGATTTGGCGTTAATAAACTTGGCAATTTTATCGCGCGCTCCTTCATATGCATCGGTTGCTCTGGCACTGAGTGTATGTGCGCCACGATGCACATTGGCATTATCATGTTCGTAATAGTATTTCCATGCATCAATCACTGATTTAGGCTTCTGAGAACTAGCCGCATTGTCAAAATAAATCAGAGGCTTACCATTGACTTCTTGATCTAAAATCTCAAAATCTGCTCTAACCCTGTCTGCTAGAGTCTTTTGGTCGGTTAATATCATGACTCTTGGGGCGTTTAATACTGTAACTTCTATATGCATCTTAAGCGATCGCATCTCAGAAAGTAAAGACGGCGATCGCTAGCTTAGAATTGAGAAGGTTTTGGTTTAATCTAATTTTCGCTAACGCATAGAGAAAAAGCATGAATCGCCGTAAAGTACTTTCTTGGTTTGGTTTAGGATGGTTGGCTAGTCTTTTGCCTTCGTCCCTGATTGGTTGCAGTGAGGCTAAGTCTCCCAGTGGATCGTCATCGGCATCTGCTCCCGAAAGTGTAGCCGCTGCTCCTAGTGCAAATTTTAAAGTGATCGGCACGGTTGCTCAACTGGACAAAGATGGACAACTCGTATCCGACAAAATCGCTGTAGTCCGCGATCCTAAAGACGCAAATAAGGTGTTGGCTGTCAATGCTACCTGTACCCATAACGGCTGTACGGTGAAATGGAAAACGGCAGATCAACAATTTGTCTGTCCTTGTCATGATGCCAAATTTGGAGCAGATGGTGCGGTTCGACAGGGCCCAGCGAATAAGCCATTGCCACGCTATGCCGCTAAGATCGAAAAGGGGCAAGTATTAGTCGCCGTTTCGTAATTTAAAAGTGGCGCGATGCGCCACTTTTGCTTTTATGTAATTGACAAAAGTTCACCTTCTTAATTCACCCAGCAAATATCCCAATTTCCTCCAATTTCCTCCAATTTTATGAATAAAAGTTATCTTAAGTCAGGGCTGTTTTCGCTGATTGCGATCGCTATGATCACCGCCTGTGAATATGCCCCTGCAACCGAACCGAAGCAGTCTAAACCGATTCCGACCAGTGCTGTCTCCAATAAAGAAATTGAATCATCGGGTGTACTTTTCATTAGTGCTTTATCCAGAAGTCAACAGGCTTACTTTATGGAAAAAAATAAATTTAGTCCCACCATTGACTATACTGGGACAGGAATTAAAGCTGAAGACAGCAAGTACTATAAGCTTGCGATCGTCTCTTTGCAGCCTAAACAAGTTGTCATGAGCGCAACAGCAAAACAAGATAATGTAAACAGTTTCTCTGCTTCGGTATTTGTGATTAATAATGCTGGTATGAAAACTTTGATGTCGATCGTTTGCAGCACAGACGTTCCATCAAAAACACCACCAATAGGTGCAGCGCCTCCTCAATCAGGGGTTTTAACTTGTCCGATTGGTTCTTCTATCGTCAAATAAATTAAATTAGAAACTAATATAGGCGGCGCGAAGCGC
>JANXUJ010000110.1 GCA_025356295.1 Cyanobacteriota bacterium | reverse complement strand
AGGACAAAGACAAAAAATTACTGACTGGGAAAAGTTTCGAGAATTTGTCAAAGCCAATAGTGACAAAACTCAGGCAGAGATGGCTCAACTGTGGGGTGATATCAGTGAAAGGTCAATAGCAAGAGCTTTAAAACAGATCGGATTTACCCGTAAAAAAAACTTATGGCTACTGCCAAAGAGACGAGGAAAAGCGAAAGGAATTCCTCGCACAACTGCCTGACCCCAGAGCAGCACACTTAGTCTATGTCGATGAGTCTGGCATGGATGAACGAGAGCAGCATAGTTATGGATGGTCTGAGTCGGGACAAAGGATTTATGGACTAAAGTCTGGGATTAGAAAAAAGCGTATCAATATGATTGCTGGTTATCGGGATGGACAGATAATTGCTCCCTTCACTATTGAAGGAGCCTGTAATCGCACCGTTTTTGAAATTTGGCTAGTAACTTGTTTAATCCCAAAACTCCAACCTAAGGAATGGGTAATTATCGATAATGCTACCTTTCATCACGGTGGTAGAATTCGTGAATTAATTGAAGCGGCTGGATGTAAATTAGTCTATCTGCCTGCTTATTCTCCAATCGCATTGAAAAATGTTGGGCTTGGTTGAAGCATCGAATTCGCAAACTTTTACGCAATTCTGACAATTTACGTGATGTCATGGAATCTGTTCTTGCCGCTTCTGCGTCCTAATACACTTGGCGATAGCTATATGTTGAGGTACTTATACAATTAGAAATAATTAGAAAAATAAGTTTTTGACATATGCAAGATACTGCTGACTATATGTGCGCTTTTTGTGGAGAAACTAACACAACTTTTATTGATTTGAGCGCTGGATCGCAACAGTCTTATGTAGAGGATTGTCAAGTTTGCTGTCAACCTAATGTTTTGTATATCCAGATTGATGAAGATACTCTAGATATTGAGATTAATAGTGAGCCAGAAAGTTAGGTTATAAGCAAATCTTTAAATTAACAATTTGGGTGGAATCGACAAGAATAGAATTCCATTATTAGTCCAAGAATGAGTTTCGGGTATAGATAATCCAATAATCCCCGCTTTTTTTAAAACTAATACGCCTCTAGATTCACCCCAAATCAACATTTCTGCCCAATCACTGAGATCGGGTTCATGACCAATAATTCCTAAAGAAGCTTTAGCAGGTTGCGGATGCTGATCCATCCATTTAGAAATCGAACCTAGCCATGTTTGTAAATTTCCTTCGGGAGCAAGTTCATCTGATTGCTGAATCGGACAAGCATCAAAGACATTGGCAAAAACATCAGCCGTTTGCTGAGCGCGAACTAATGGACTGGTCTGCAATAAATCAAAGCGCAAACCTAAGTCATAGAGACGCTTAGCAACTTGCTTAGTTTTTTTACGCCCTTCATCGGTGAGAGGTCGCTGTGTATCATCCGCATAAGTTCCCCGCTCTTCCGCAATTCCATGACGAATTAAATAAAGGCTAGGCATGGAATTGCAATCCCTGAAGCAAACCTTCAAATAAAGCTTTGCCATCAGTATTACCTAAAATCCCTTCTGCGGCGCGTTCGGGATGGGGCATCATGCCGATCACATTGCCCTGTTTATTACAAATCCCCGCAATGTTTTTCACAGAGCCATTGGGATTTGCCTCGTTTGTAATATTGCTGATCGCATCACAATAACGAAACACGATTTGATTATTATCTTCAAGTTCCTTGAGTGTATCAGCATCTGCAAAATAACAGCCTTCACCATGAGCGATCGGTAAAATAATAATTTGCTGCTCTTGATATCTTTGTGTAAATACTAAGTCATTGCGCTCAACTCGCAGATTTACGCGATCGCAGACAAAATGTAAATCACGATTTCGTACTAGCGCCCCTGGCAATAACCTAGATTCAGTCAAAATCTGAAACCCGTTACAAATACCGATCACATACTTACCTCTAGCGATATGCTCCTGTAGCGATCGCATGACTGGTGCAAATCGGGCGATCGCCCCACACCGCAAATAATCACCATAGCTAAATCCGCCTGGGACAAAGATTACATCGCAATCGCTAATGTCGGTATCTGTATGCCAGATTAGTCTTGTTGGTTGTTGCAAAATACCGCTCGTGACCGCAGCCACATCGCGATCGCAGTTTGAGCCAGGGAAAACTAAAACCCCAAATTTCATGACTTTGGCTCCTGAGCGATCAGATTTAATTCAAAGCGATAATTTTCGATTACAGGATTTGCCAATAGCTTGTCACAAGTTTCATCTAGCTTTTGGGTTGCTTCGGTCTCATCGGCTGCATCCAGAATGATTTCCACATACTTGCCGATCCGAACTGAATCAACATGATAATCTATCTGCCTAAGTGCAGACTGCACAGCCGTACCTGCGGGATCAAGAACTGATGGACGTAGGGTAACAAATATACGCGCTTGATACTTCATGATTAATATTTCATGTTTGGTGTGAAATGCTCTAAATACAGTTGTTCTTTCTGCCTTGATTATAAAAGAGGGTTCGCTATGCGAACCCTCTTTTATTAGTTAATCCTCATCATCAAAATCGTCATCGTCTTCATCATCCTCAAATTCCACATCATCATCCACAAGTTCATCATCAAAACCACGACGACTGCGAGGGGTATCGATAGTACGAAGTGGCTCGATCCGAGGCTCAATAATTTGATAATTACGAGCAGTATTGTCATCAATGATTACATCATCCGCTTCCTCGTTATAGCCGAGATCTGGCTCATAACCATTATCAACTTCAACGATCGGTGTATCGTAAGCATTAAAACCAGTACCCGCAGGGATCAAACGACCGATAATTACATTTTCTTTCAAGCCGCGCAACCAGTCAGACTTACCTTCGATCGCCGCTTCAGTGAGAACACGAGTCGTCTCTTGGAAACTAGCTGCCGAGATAAAGCTGTCCGTATTTAAACTAGCTTTAGTAATACCCATCAGCACAGGCGTATAGTCAGCAGGCGCACCACCTGTAATTTCCATCGCCTCATTGATTTGCTCAACTTGATGGAGTTCTACCAACTCACCTGGGAGACGAGTAGTATCGCCACCGTCCTCAATCCGCACCTTAGAAGTCATCTGTTTGACGATTACCTCAATGTGCTTATCAGAAATATCAACACCTTGAGATTGATAGACTGCCTGTACTTCGTTCATTAAGAACTCTTGTACCTTCTGCAAACCAATTAGAGCAGCCTTCCTGACACCAAGAGACTCCTTATAAGTTTGGTAATAGATGTCAAGAATGTCATGGGGATTAGCGGGACCGTCAGTAAGAGGTTCGCCAGCGAGAAGCTTCTGACCGTCAGAAATGATAACGC
Organism: Cyanobacteriota bacterium; assembly: GCA_025356295.1. Lineage (GTDB taxonomy): Bacteria > Cyanobacteriota > Cyanobacteriia > Pseudanabaenales > Pseudanabaenaceae > Pseudanabaena. Next base: position 16,458 of record JANXUJ010000110.1, on the reverse strand, counting down.
TTTGACCTGCATTGAATGAATAATCATCATCAACAGTGCCATCTTCAGCAAGAATCTGAACTTCAGGATTGTCGTCAGAGTCATAGGTGACTTGGGCTGTACCTGTGGTACGGGCTAGGACGCACATCTCTTTAGGTTTGCGCGCTTCTAGTAGTTCTTCAATCCGAGGTAAACCTTGGATGATGTCTCCAGTTTTGGCTCGCTCAAATACGAGTAGCGCAATATTGTCACCACGCTGCACTAGGTCAGCATCATGAATTTGTAGCAAAGCGCCTGGTGAGACAAGATAAGGACGACCGACCCGAAATATAACGTTACCATCGCTGACTTTAAGTACTTGTCCAGACTCTTCGGTAATTGCCCCGTCTCCGATCGCATCACCTGCTCTCAACAGATCGCCAGCTTGCACAGTTGGGTTAGGGCAAGCGGTGGTTATGCAATCAGCTTCTGTGACAACTAGCAAGCGGCGTACCACTTCCGAGCCTTTGCGAATGCCACGAATCTGTCCAGCTCGCTTACAGAGGATTTCTGTTCTTGCGACAACTGCACCTGGCTCAATGCGATCGCCATCATCCACTAACAGGCGAGTACGCGAATTACTATGAGTAGGATCGCCAGTGTTATCTTGACGAATTACCAAAGACTCTAGGATTACCAACTGCAAACGCAGACTACCCGCATCGGTGTCGTTAGGAATAAACTCAATGTCAGCTGCCAGTTGGGGCGCATCGGTGTCAACTTCCAGCAACAATTGGGTTTTGAGTAGCTCAACGCTATCGATCGCCTTAACGCGATCGCCATCCTTATAAGGAATCCTCTGAACAGCGCGTAAACCAATCGAGCGACCTTCTTGATTAACCGACTCTTGGCTAGGAACCGTTGGCACATCAGGAACTTGATACTCCTCCACAGGACGTAACAACAAAGCAGGACCTTCAGTGGAATCAAGATATTCCACATAGCGCAGTTCAGTCGAACTCAACCCTGGCATGATTTCTGTATTTGGATAAGCCAAAGTCCCATTTTTCTGCATCGCCGTTTGCGGATCGTCTACCAAGTGTAAATCACCTGGTTTGATTACAATTTCGCGCAAAATGTCATTCTTCTGGAATACTTCGACCACACCTGCGGTTTGGCTAAATATATCCTTAACAACTTCTGTACCTGCTTCAATGAACTGATTCTCTTCCACCATTAACAGTGAAGCGTCTTTATTCACCTCATGGGTTTCTTCAGGAATCCACAGCAATGTACCGCCCTTGACTACTTCATAGCCCTGCTTGCCCTTACTGCGTTTGGCAACTTCCACACCCGCAAACTTGATAATACCGCCACTTTTAGTTTGGTAAGTATCATCAATCAGTTCCGCAACCACTTGATTATTAATCAGCTTAGTACCAGGAGAGGCCTTCAGCGAGAAGCTCTGACCACTTTGAGTTTCGAGGATGTAATGCTCACGTCCTTGATAGCTCTCTTCTTTAACGATCGCCTGATCAAGTACCACCGAAGCCGTGATAATTTCCACCTCACGATTATGCCGACTATCTTCTTCACTAAGACGAACAACACCGCCATGCTCAGTGATTAAGCGCGTTTCTGCAAGCACATCGCCCTCATGTACTTGAGACTCATTTTTGACAGTTGGCTCTGCACCTGGGGGCAAATTATAAACTTCACCCGCCAACACCCAAACTCGACCTTTTTCACCACGAGCAACATAACTGGTATTACCCTGACGGTCTTTCTTTTCTTCGATCGCCAAATCCGAGAACAGCACCTCACCCGCTAAACCAGTATTCAGAGCCTTAGTCGCTTTTTCTGTCGTTTTACGCGAAGTCTTACCTGTTGTAGACACCTCAGCCATCAATTGATTTTGCGTCACCTTTTGACCATCGCGCATCAATAAAGTAGAGCCTTGTGTAATCGCATAGACCTTTTTCCCTTCCGAACTTTCCAGAGTGAAATCACCATTTGACTCCACAATAAAAGCATCTTCACCGTGACGCGTACGCATAGGGCGCACTTTCAGCTTTTTGCTGTATTTGATTGTGCCATCATGGGGAGCGCGTTGCTGCTCCGCAACTTCCCCAGTAAATACACCGCCTGTGTGGAAAGTCCGCATCGTCAGCTGTGTCCCTGGTTCGCCAATGGACTGCGCCGCAATAATTCCCACCGCTTCGCCAATATTTACCAATTCCAAATGAGCAAGACTCCAGCCATAGCACATTTGGCAGACTGCACGAGTAGATTCACAAGTAAATGCAGAACGCACACAAACTTCCTCAACCCCAGCTCTAGCAACTGCTAAAGACAAGTCTTCGGAAATCTCTTGATTGTGAAAAACAATCACTTCACCTGTCTTCGGATCAACAATATCTTCAGCCGCGACTCGACCAAATAAGCGATCAGACAACTTAATCAGTGTCTTTTCACCATCCTTCATCGCCTTCAGACGGATACCACGAGTCGTACCGCAGTCATTTTCACGCACAATTACATCTTGCGATACATCAACAAGCCGACGAGTCAAATATCCAGAGTCAGCCGTCCGCAGCGCCGTATCTACCAGACCCTTACGCGCACCATAAGACGAAATAATATACTCCGTAACTGTCAGCCCTTCACGAAAATTAGTTTTAATCGGTAAATCGATGATTTCTCCTTGAGGATCAGCCATCAAACCACGCATACCGACTAACTGTCTCACCTGTGAAATGTTGCCCCGAGCGCCAGAGAAAGCCATCATGTAGACAGAATTCAAAGGATTATTACTACGGAAGTTCTTCACCACTTCATCTTTGAGGTTCTCATTAGCAACGTTCCATGTATCAATTACCTTTTGGAAACGTTCTACTTCAGTGATCTCGCCTCTCACATAACGACTTGCAGTTTCTTCGATTTCCAGTTCGGCAGCCGCTAACAAAGCTTTTTTGCTAGCAGGGACTTGTAAATCCTCAATACTAATCGATACACCTGCCTGAGTTGCATAACGAAAACCTAGCGCTTTTAGTTGGTCAGCAACATTAGCGGCGCTAGTTGTTCCATAATTTGTAAAAGCCCACGCAATTAACTTCTTCAATTGTCCCTTATCAATCGTGCGATTGATAAAGCGCTGAGGCTTCTTATCTTCAGGGGAATCAGTGTTGCTAATCGTGAAATCTGCCATGGTGTTAAGCTATTAAATAATCTTTTGAGTAATTAATCCGAATTCTATAAACATTGATGGCAGACTAAAGCTCTGCCATCAACCTCATTTAGCTAGCCAGAGATGCATAAATCGCTTGATTAAAAATCACACGCCCTGGAGTAGTTTTGATGTATTGAGAAATCAATTCACCCTCAGCATCTTCACGAATACGGCGGAAATTGAATTCTTTCACCTTGGATCCATCCTCTAGAACTGTGACTTTCGGTTCTTCATTCTCTTTCTCTTCACCTTGTCCTTCAAGCACTCCCTCAAATCTCACCCACACATTGGCATGGATATCAATTTCAGCTTGTTCATACGCCATTACGACATCATTGAAGTTAGCAAAATAACGGCCTAATCCCTTCTGTTTATGAGGATTCTCGGTCGTGAGATAGTAACAACCCAAAACCATATCTTGACTAGGTGTAACAATCGGGCGACCTGTTGCAGGTGAGAGAATGTTGTTTGAGGCGAGCATCAACAAGCGAGCTTCTGCTTGTGCCTCAATTGATAAAGGAACGTGAACCGCCATCTGATCACCATCAAAGTCAGCGTTAAACGCTGGACATACAAGTGGGTGAAGTTGAATGGCACGACCACTAACTAGCAATGGCTCAAACGCTTGGATACCAAGTCGGTGGAGCGTTGGCGCGCGATTCAACATCACAGGGTGATCGCGAATTACATCCTCTAAAACGTCCCAAATAGCTGGATCATTACGTTGAATAAGTTTTTTTGCAGCCTTGATGTTGTTTACCAAACCTGTCTTAATCAGACGATGAATCACAAAAGGTTGAAATAGCTCGATCGCCATTTCCTTAGGCAAACCACATTGGTGAATCTTCAGGTTTGGTCCAACTACGATTACGGAACGACCAGAGTAATCAACCCGTTTACCGAGCAAGTTTTGACGAAAACGACCTTGCTTACCTTCGATAATGTCAGACAGAGACTTGAGCGGACGGTTATTTGCGCCAACCACAGTCCGACCGCGACGACCATTGTCGATCAGCGCATCGACAGCTTCTTGCAGCATCCGTTTCTCATTACGCACAATAATTTCAGGCGCAAGAATTTCCTGTAATCGTGCCAAACGATTGTTACGGTTAATTACACGACGATAAAGATCATTAAGGTCACTAGTCGCAAAGCGTCCACCGTCAAGCTGCACCATTGGACGTAAATCTGGAGGTATCACAGGAATTACATCCAAGACCATCCAATCTGGCTTAGAGCCAGTCGCTACAAAGTTGTCAACCACGCGCAACCGTTTAATTAACTTGGCGCGTTTTTGACCTTTGGAGTTCTCAATATCTGTTCGCAAACGTTCAGCTTCTTTTTCTAAGTTGATGTTTTGCAACAATTGCTTGATTGCTTCCGCACCAATCCCGACTTCGATGCCATCTAATACGGGTTCTTCAGCATAAATCTGATCTTCAAGATCAATCCATTGATCCTCTGATAGCAACTGCTTATAGGAAAGGTTGTAGGCACTAGCGATTACTTGCCCTGCATCAACCGTTTTCCCTTCTGCCACAGTCGGAGTGTGTTTGGGATGTAGATGGTAAGCTTTTTCAATCCCGTCAATACCACGAATACGAATTTCACGACTATTAACTATGGTTACTTCACCGTCTATCTCAGCCTCAATCCCTGGATTGAGAACAACATAAGCATTGAAATAAACAATTTGCTCGACATCGCGCAGAGGCATATCGAGCAGGGTTGCCATATAACTGGGAATACCCTTGAGATACCAAACATGCGTAACTGAGGCGGCGAGCTTGATAAAGCCCATCCGATGACGGCGTACGCGCGATTCAGTAACCTCGACACCACAACGTTCGCAGACGATGCCGCGATGACGTACACGCTTATATTTGCCACAATGACATTCCCAGTCCTTAGCAGGACCAAAAATTCTCTCACAAAATAGCCCATCCATTTCGGGCTTGAGTGTGCGGTAATTAATGGTTTCAGGCTTTGTGACTTCACCAACTCGACTGCCATTTGGTAATTCACGCTCGCCCCACTTCCGAATGCGATCGGGTGATGCCAAGCCAATCTTGACATAGTCAAATCGCTGCTCTACTTTCGCCATATGTTGTTACAACGTCCCTAATAGATTGCCTGATTGATCGATTAAAAAATTAGTAACAAGGGATTTAAAACCCTTGTTATTTATTACTAGGACTTTCCTAGCAGAGTGGTCGCGATTGCTATCAACTAATCGTCATCTTCGTCAAAGTTGATATCACCTCGGTAAATCGACTCGTAAGTTGGGCGACTAGGTGTACGGCGTGAGCCAGTATCAACCATCAGATCGACTTCTGTATCTTGGTTACTACCATCCTCAGAAAGTTTATGAACTGAAACATCCAAACAGAGTGATTGCAATTCGCGTACCAATACCTTGAATGATTCGGGCGTGCCAGGGCGTGGAATTGCATGACCTTTAACGATCGCATTCAGCGCTTCGTTACGTCCAGTCATGTCATCAGACTTGACTGTGAGCAATTCTTGGAGAATGTACGCAGCACCAAAAGCTTCGAGCGCCCATACTTCCATTTCTCCAAAGCGCTGACCACCCTGTTGAGCTTTACCACCAAGAGGCTGTTGCGTAACCAGCGAATAAGGACCTGTGGAACGAGCATGAATCTTGTCATCGACAAGATGGACTAGCTTAAGCATATAAGCCTTGCCAACTGTCACTGGCTGATCAAATGGCTCACCTGTGCGTCCGTCATACACTGTCAACTTGCCTGGAAATTCATCGTTAAAAATCCAGTCTTTGCCAGTGTGCTTGCGCGCGTGTTCTAGCTGACCATTAACCAACTCTCGTGAAGCCTCTTCGCCATACATTTCATCGAATGGCACAATCTTAAAACGAGCATTCAAGTTTTCAGCAGCCCAGCCCAATAAGCATTCAAACACTTGACCTACGTTCATCCGTGAAGGCACACCAAGTGGATTCAAGACAATATCTAGAGGAGTTCCATCTGGTAAAAATGGCATATCTTCTTTCGGCAAAATGCGCGAAATAATACCTTTGTTACCGTGACGACCAGCCATCTTGTCACCGACTTGAATCTTGCGCTTTTGAGCGACATAGACCCGCACAACCATATTTGCCCCTGGAGGTAACTCATCGCCTTGCTCGCGAGTAAATACGCGCACATCAACGACACGACCTTTTTCACCGTTGGGAACGCGCAAGGAGTTGTCTCGAACGTCACGAGCTTTTTCACCAAAAATAGCTCGCAAAAGTTTTTCTTCAGGTGGTTGATCAGATTCACCTTTAGGTGTGACCTTGCCAACAAGGATTTCTCCAGAATTCACCCAAGCACCAATACGGATAATGCCCTGTTCATCAAGGTTTCGCAAAGAATCTTCACCCACGTTAGGAATTTCGCGAGTGATTTCTTCAGGACCCAACTTAGTTTGGCGCGCTTCGATTTCGTACTTCTCAACGTGAATTGAGGTATAAACATCGTCAATTACAAGACGCTCATTAATTAGAATTGCGTCTTCGTAGTTGTAGCCTTCCCACGGCATATAGGCAACAAGGATATTCTGCCCAAGTGCAATTTCACCACCCTCAGTAGCTGAGCCATCAGCAAGAACTTGTCCTGCAACGACCGTATCGCCTACCCATACAAGTGGACGTTGGTTTAAGCAGGTGTCTTGATTCGATCGCTGATACTTTTGTAGACGGTAAATGCTTTCTAGTCCTGTGTTATCAGCTTTAACGCGAATCTCGTCAGCAGATACATAGGATACTTCACCTGCAACTCGCGAGATGATTACCATCCCTGAGTCTCTAGCAGCTTGAGCTTCTAGCCCAGTCCCAACTAGAGGACGTTCGGGTCGCAAGAGGGGAACCGCTTGACGTTGCATGTTCGATCCCATCAGCGCACGGTTTGCGTCATCATGCTCAAGAAAAGGAATCAGGGATGTCGCTACAGAGATGATCTGTACGGGTGAAACTGCGACATAATCGATTTCTTCGGGACTTGCCGTACCCCATTCTTGGCGGTAGCGAATTGGCACGATTTCGAGAAAGATATAGCCTTCATCGTTGGTGGCGACGTCACCAGGGGCGACACGAAATTCATCTTCTTCATCAGCTGTCATATAGACAGGTTCTTGATTTTTCAGAACTTTGCCGTTCTCGACCGCGTAGTAAGGAGTTTCGATAAAACCATACTGGTTAACGCGAGCATGAGTTGCCAAGGAACCAATCAGTCCTGCGTTTGGACCTTCAGGTGTCTCAATCGGGCAGATGCGACCGTAGTGACTAGGATGAATATCTCGCACTGCAAAACCTGCACGTTCGCGAGTCAAACCACCCGGACCGAGAGCACTGAGACGGCGCTTGTGAGTTAGCTCAGCTAGAGGATTGGTCTGATCCATAAACTGCGACAGTTGGCTGGAACCAAAGAATTCTTTAATCGCAGCTACTAATGGTTTGGGGTTGACCAAAGACGCAGGGGTGAGGGCATCAACATCAGACACAGTCATCCGTTCGCGAATAATTCGCTCTAGGCGGTTAAGACCAACACGGACTTGGTTTTGCAATAATTCACCAACTGACCGCACGCGGCGGTTGCCCAAGTGATCGATGTCATCGATTTCGCCGATGTCAAACTTGAGGTTGATCAGATAATTGATCGCAGTGAGAATATCCTTCTCAGTTAATACTCGCATCGTATCAGGAGTATTCAAGCGTAGTTTTTTGTTGAGCTTGTAACGTCCGACTTTGCCGAGATCATAACGTTTGGGATCAAAAAAGCGCGATCGCAATAGTTCACGACCACCCGACTCGGTAGGTGGTTCACCCGGACGAAGCTTGCGATAAAGCTCTTTTAGTGCTTCGTCTTCGTCAAATTGACCTTCTTTGTCAATAGTTTTTTGGAAGTATTCACGATGGGTAAGTGCATCCAAAATTTCAGCATCACTCAGTCCAATCGCTTTGAGTAGAACCTGTGCGGAAAGTTTCCGAGTTTTGTCAATGCGTACCCAAACAAGATCATTCTTGTCAGTCTCAAACTTCAGCCACGCGCCTCGGTTGGGGATCAAGCTGGCGTTGTAAGTACGGCGACCGTTTTTGTCGATCTCTTGTTTGTAATAAACCCCGGGGCTACGCACAATCTGGTTAACGATGACTCGTTCAGCCCCGTTAATAATAAATGTTCCGCGATCTGTCATCAGAGGCAGATCGCCAATAAAAACTTCTTGCTCTTTTATTTCTCCTGTCTCTTTATTAATAAGTCGCGTGGGAACGTACATCTGTACGGCATAAGTGGCATCCCTACGTTTAGACTCATCAACACTGTATTTGGGTCGCTTGAGTTTGTAATCTTTGGCAATAAAATGGAGTTCCATTTTGCCTGTGTAGTCCGTAATCGGCGAGAAACTCTCAAGCTCTTCGATCAGTCCTTCTTCTAGGAACCATCGAAAACTCTCCCGCTGGATTTCTACAAGATCTGGTAGAACGAAGGCAGGAGTAACAAGAGTAGGTTTATTCATGCACTAAGTGACTGCAGTTTTAGTGGGCGGAGTATATGTCTAGTTTTGACACAAGACATAAGCACACAAATATAGCGTATCCGACTTTTAAATGTCAAGCTGTAATCTGTTTTTTGTTCTAAGGATAACTATAAAAATTTAAACAAAATTATATTTAAATAAAATTATAAAGTTTAGTACAATACTCAAAACTCTTTAGATAAGTATTTAGACTTATTGACATGACATTAGATCAATTCCCTTGGCTCACCGCGATCATCTTGTTGCCCCTCGTAGCTTCTTTCCTAATTCCTATTCTACCAGACAAAGACGGCAAAACTGTTCGCTGGTATGCGTTGGGTGTAGGCATTGCTGATTTCATTTTGATGTGCTACGCCTTTTGGAAGAACTACGATCCGAGCAGCTCGACATTTCAACTTGCGGAAAAACATACTTGGATACCCCAGTTAGGTCTTAGTTGGGCTGTTTCGGTCGATGGTATTTCTGCACCTTTAGTGCTTTTAGCAGGACTTGTTACTACGCTTTCAATCTTTGCAGCTTGGCAAGTCAATATCAAGCCGCGTTTGTTTTATTTCTTGCTGTTGGTGCTTTATTCTGCCCAGATTGGTGTATTCGTTTCCCAAGACTTATTGATGTTCTTCATAATGTGGGAAGTTGAGCTGATTCCTGTATATCTTCTTGTTTCAATCTGGGGCGGGCAGAAACGGCAATATGCAGCAACTAAGTTTTTGCTCTACACTGCTGCGGCTTCAATTTTTATCTTAATCGCAGGATTGGGCATGGCTCTGTATGGCGACAAAATGACTTTTGATATGGCTGAGTTAGCTCTTAAGGATTTTCCTTTGGCGCTAGAGATGCCATTATATGCTGGTCTATTGATTGCATTTGGAGTCAAACTAGCGATTTTTCCTTTACATACTTGGTTGCCCGATGCTCATGGTGAAGCTTCTTCGCCTGTATCAATGATTTTGGCAGGAGTATTATTGAAAATGGGTGGTTATGGTCTTATTAGATTAAATATGGGATTACTTGAACACGCACATGTTTATTTCGCGCCGATTCTAGCGATGCTTGGGGTAATTAATATTGTCTATGGTGCCGTAAACTCATTTGCCCAGACTAATATGAAGCGCCGTCTCGCGTTTTCATCGGTTTCGCATATGGGATTTGTTTTAATTGGGATTGCTTCTTTTACTGACTTGGGAATAAGCGGTGCGATGCTGCAAATGCTCTCGCATGGTTTAATTGCTTCTGTTTTGTTTTTCCTTGCAGGTGTTACTTATGATCGCACTCACACGATGTCACTGAACGAAATGGGCTATATCGGTAAAGTGATGCCGAAGGTGTTTGCCTTGTTCACGGTTGGTGCCTTGGCTTCTCTCGCGTTGCCTGGGATGAGTGGTTTTGCTAGTGAAATTTCGATTTTTATGGGAATGACCACTAGCGATATTTACAGTTCAACTTTTCGGACGGTGACGGTTTTCCTAGCCGCAGTTGGCGTTATCCTTACGCCGATCTATATGTTGTCGATGTTGCGGCAGATTTTTTATGCTTCCGATGCTAATCCATCTTGTGATGTTAATCCTTCCTGTGATATCTCTGACATCAGTCTCAAATCTCAGGGTAATCAGGAAGTAGTGTGTTTTGGTACAAATTGTATACTTCCCAGTGAGGCTGAATTTAGTGATGCTAGACCTCGTGAGGTGTTTATTGCGGTTTGTTTCTTAGTGCCGATCATTGCGATCGGGGCTTATCCTAAGCTTGCTACAAACATTTATGATGCAACAACGGTGACGATTAATTCACAAATGCGCCATGCTCGTGAACAGGTTGCATCGTCTAAGAATGCTCAAATCTTTGTTGAGAAGTCTTCTTTCCCAATCCTTTAAGCAATTAACCAACAAGTTAGAGCTGTAGCGATCGCATCGGCAGCATCGTCAGGACGCGGAATCGACTCGAGACTTAGTTCACGTTTAACTGCTTCCTGCACATCGCTTTTATCGGCATTGCCATGTCCTGTTAATGCTTGCTTGATTTGTGGAGGTGAAAATTCTACTGGTTCAATGTTGTGTTGATTTAGTACTAATACAATTACACCTCTTGCCTGTGCGACATTTACCAAGTTTCCCATGCGGTAAAAGAACAGCTTTTCTATCCCCACCACTTGCGGTTGAAACTGTTCGATTAACGTGTGCATATCTTCGTAGATAGTTTTTAGGCGATCGCCAATCGGTGTTTGCTTTGGTGTGACGATCGTGCCAAATTCTAATAATTTGGGTGCAGTAGATTTTTCGACTTCAATCAAACCAAATCCTATAATTGCTAGCCCTGGATCGATACCTAAAATTTTCATATAATCTTATACTATTAGCTTAAGCGCAAAGCGCTGTAATATATTGTTTAGGGTATGAACGAGACATATCAGGGTATACCCAAATATATAGAATGTGTGAGTATTAATCTTAAATTAGAGAACATATGAAAAAGTATCTAGGGTTTATTGCAGCCACTTTTATGTTGGTTGAAGTTATTGGGGTTGGATCGGCGATCGCTGGGGATAAGTATGGAGCCGTAGCAACTGGCTCTGGCAATGCTTATGGCTATGCCTATAACTATGACACTCAATCAGGAGCGGAAGCAGCAGCGCTTTCAGAATGTGGCAACAACTGTGCTGTCCAAGTGTGGTTTGCCAATGCTTGCGGTGCAGTGGCTAAAGGTGGTGGTTCTCTGGGCTGGGCCTGGAATACTAATGAATCTACGGCTAAGTCTAACGCGCTTGCTCAGTGCGGCAATGGTAGTTGTGAGATTGCCGTTTGGGCTTGTACTGATCGCTAAATTAAAGCTGATAAAATCAGAAAAGAGAAGATGGGAAAAGCTCATCTTCTCTTTTCTGATTTTATCAGGCATATAAAAGCTTGATCTGAGATGGCTTTGATATATCTGTAAGGCTTTTAAGCTATAATGGCAGAGTGTTTTTGAATATCTAATAAAAACACATCCCAAAGCATCATCAAAAGCGCCATTAAAAGCAGCTTTGAGAGCGACATAATTTTTGGAGTTGTTTACCTTCATGCCTGAGATCGTTACTGAAACTTACAATGCCGATCAAATCCAAGTACTCGAAGGGCTAGAAGCAGTTCGTAAACGACCTGGGATGTATATCGGCACGACAGGACCAAAAGGATTACATCACCTAGTTTTTGAAGTGGTTGATAACAGCGTAGACGAAGCCCTTGCTGGGCATTGCGATCGCATTTTAATCGATCTACTTCCTGATGGCTCCGTATGTGTCTCCGACAATGGTCGCGGTATCCCCACCGATACTCACCCAAAAACAGGTAAATCTGCGCTTGAAACCGTATTAACCGTCCTCCATGCAGGTGGTAAATTTGGCAATGGCGGCTATAAAGTATCAGGCGGATTGCATGGTGTCGGTATCTCGGTTGTCAATGCCCTGTCAGAATGGGTAGAAGTATCGGTGTGGCGACTCGACAAGGTTTATAAACAGCGCTATGAAAGAGGCTTTCCAGTCACTGAATTGGTTGCTAGCAAGAGCGCAGAAATCGAGCAACGCCGTGGTACGCAGGTGCGTTTTAAGCCTGATCCACAAATTTTTACGACTCAAACAGAATTTGAGTATGATATTTTAGCTGGTCGGCTCAAAGAACTTGCCTATCTCAATGCTGGCGTAAAAATCGAATATAGCGATCGCCGAGGTGAGGAAGTTCGTACCGACATTTATTGCTATGAAGGCGGTATTCGCGAATATGTTGCTTATATGACTCGCGATAAGGAGCCAATTCATCCTGATATCATCTATGTAAATGGTGAACGCGATAATGTCGTGGTCGAAGTTGCTCTGCAATGGTGCATCGACTCATATAACGACAATGTTCTCGGCTTTGCCAACAACATTCGCACAATCGATGGTGGTACTCATTTAGAAGGATTGAAAACCGTTCTAACGCGTACCATGAATGCCACAGCGCGAAGATTGAAAAAGATTAAAGAAGGTGAATCTAATCTGGCTGGAGAAAACGTCCGTGAAGGTCTAACGGCGGTAATCTCTGTTAAGGTTACTGATCCAGAATTTGAAGGGCAAACTAAGACTAAGTTAGGAAATACCGAAGTACGCGGTATTGTTGATTCTTTTGTTGGTGAAGTTCTCAATGAGTATCTAGAGTTCCATCCCGCCGTAGCAACTTCGATCATCGAAAAAGCTCTCCAAGCTTTTAATGCTGCTGAAGCTGCTCGCCGAGCTCGTGAGCTAGTTCGCCGTAAATCAGCGCTTGAGTCTTCCACTTTGCCGGGTAAACTCGCTGATTGTAGTTCTCGTGACCCCAAAGAATCAGAGATATTCATCGTTGAAGGAGATTCTGCTGGAGGAAGTGCAAAACAAGGCCGCGATCGCCATTACCAAGCTATCCTGCCGTTAAGGGGTAAAGTTCTTAACATTGAGAGAGCCGATGACAGCAAGATATATAAAAATAATGAGATCCAAGCGCTGATTACAGGTTGTGGTCTAGGCATTAAAGGCGAAGACTTTAATGAGTCACAATTGCGCTATCACAAAATCATCCTTCTTGCGGATGCGGACGTTGATGGAGCGCACATTCGCACCTTGCTACTGACCTTCTTTTATCGTTATCAAAGAGAACTGCTTGATCGCGGTTTTATCTATATTGGTTGTCCTCCATTGTATAAATTGGAACGCGGCAAGACGGCTCAGTACTGCTATAGTGATCGCGATTTACAAGCGGCGATCGCCACATTTCCAGCCAATGCCAACTACAACATTCAGCGATTTAAAGGTTTAGGCGAGATGATGCCACAGCAACTGTGGGAGACGACCATGAACCCAGAAACGCGATCGCTCAAACGTCTTACCATTGATGATGCTGCTGAAGCTGATCGCATCTTTACAATCTTGATGGGTGACAAGGTTGCCCCGCGCCGCGAATTTATTGAGACATATGGCTCGAAATTAGCGATCGCTGAATTAGATATTTAACTATTAAGCTATTTTTAGAACTATAAAAAAATGCTAAAAATAGCTTAACAGTTAAACTGTATATCACTTTAACTGTTATGTAAAAATTTGACGATACATATAGAGATTCAACGCATAAAACATTTTTGCCCACATTTTGTCCATACAGCGTTTAACTTTATATGAATATCGTCTCTGTTGGATTTTTCCAGCGCAGACTATATACTACGAGTTGAGAGTGGTAAAGTCATGAGATTAAAGTATTTGTGATGAATCAAAGCAAAACAATCGAACTCAACATTCAGCAAAAACGATCCTTTAAACTTTTCCAGCCTGCTGATGCTTGGGGCATAATTCTTCTGTTTGTTTTTGTCACCGCACTTTTGTTGGGAATCGGCTCACTTGGATCAAAGATACTTAATGTTCTCTATCCATTAGGGGCTTTGGTGGTTGGATGGAGGCTCTACTTCCGTCATCCTGTTCTATATACAGGTTTTGTTTGGTGGGTATTCTTTTTGACCCCTTTTATTCGGCGTGTTTCCGATCTTCATGCAGGCGCGCTCACAGAGCCAAGTCCGATGCTCTTAGCTCCCTATGCAGCAGTGATAGTCTGCGCGCATACGCTTTACTGCAATTTGTTTAAAACAAGAGAGAATGGTTCAGCACCATTTGTTTTAGCGATCGCAGGTGTGGTCTATGGATATCTAATTGGTCTGATTAACAGTAGTAATTTTCCATCTGTTACTGTTGCTTTTTTGGAATGGATATCACCATTATTATTTGCCTATCACTTATACATCCATTGGGATAGATATCCTGAATATTGTCGTAATCTCCAGAAGGTGTTTTTGTGGGGAGTTCTAGTTATGGGTGCTTATGGCGTTTATCAATATTTAGTTGCTCCTGATTGGGATCGCTTTTGGCTGATCAACTCGCCGATCAAGACCAGTGCAGGTCAACCCGTACCTTTCGGAATTAGGGTTTGGAGTACTCTCAATGCACCCGGTCCATTTGCCTGTTTTATGGCGACTGGCTTGCTAATTCTATTTAGTTGTCAAAGTGTCTTAGTTGCTCCAGCGGCAGGAATTGGGGCTTTAGCATTTTTGCTGAGTATGGTAAGAACTGGTTGGCTGGGTTGGATTTTGGGGATGATATCAATAAGTACGAGTATCAAGCCCAAGCAACAGCTCAAACTAGTTGTAAGCATGGTGGTCTTATCTATACTAATAATTCCACTGGCTACAATGGAACCGTTTGCCTCTACGATTTCATCAAGAGTAGAAAGCCTAGCTGATATCAACAGTGATGGCAGCTTTCAAGCAAGACAATTTCTTTACAATGCTTTAATCGATGATGCAATCACAACTTATATTGGAAAAGGAATAGGAGCAAGTGGTGGCTATGACAGCGCAATTTTAGTGATGTTATTTGATTTAGGGTGGGTTGGAGCAATACCTTATGTAGGTAGCTTGGTTTTACTGATTGTTACAATCTTTAAAAGTCCAAAACAGACTAAAGATATTTTCTCTTCAATAATTCGTGCCGTAATTCTTCAGTCAGTTTTTTACTTGTTTGCTGGCGCAACAATGAAAGGCGGACCGGGTATGTTGTTGTGGCCATTCTTGGCGATGGGACTAGCTGGACGCAATCATTATTATTACGAAGCTCAGTTGACATTAAAATTGCTAGGAAGCTCAAGTGAGTCTGTATGAAAATTGCAATGATCCATGTTGATTTACCTAACCAATCGAAGGGAGGGGTTGCTTTTCAAGCCCATTATTTGGCTAATGCGTTGGTTGATCGCGGACATGATGTGACCATGTTTACCTTTAGTCCAGCTTATGAGGAATGCTTATATAAAGTCCACCAATATGCGATCGCCCCAAAATTACGCAAGTTTCAATCATTTCTATTTGCTTATCATTTAGGGCGTACTGATTTTTCTGGATTTGATATTATTCATTCTCATGGCGATAATTATTTAATGGGCGCAAAGCATCCCCAAATTCGTACCTTTCACGGCTCTGCACGCGATGAGGCAGCATTTGCGACTAGCTTGAAGAGACGGATATATCAATCCTTGACAGTGTATTTAGAAGAGGCTGGGGCTAGGGTTGCAGATATTAATATTGGCGTTTCCGAAGCAACTAAGTTACGCATTCCTGCGATCGCCCAGATTATCCCCTGTGGTTTTGATCGCGATCGCTTTTATACAGGTCAAAAGTCAGCCCATCCTACGATTTTGTTTGTTGGCACGTTGGAAGGACGCAAACGAGGCGGCTGGCTAGCGGAGATTTTTAATCGAGAAATCCGTACAGTCATCCCAACAGCTGAGTTATGGTCGGTTAGCGATCGCCCATTAGAAGGTGAAGGAATTGTAAACTTTGGTAGGGTTCCATTAGAGCAATTATGCGAATTGTTTAGAACTACATGGGTATTTTGTTTACCTAGTACCTATGAAGGTTTTGGAGTGCCATATATTGAGGCAATGGCTTCAGGAACATCGGTTATCGCTAGCCCAAATTTGGGGGCAAAGGAAGTTTTAGGAAATGGCAAATTTGGGATCATTGCTGAAGATGATCAATTAGGAAGTAGCTTGCTGCGGTTGTTGATAGATACAGAGTTGCGTGATCATTATGTAAAACAAGGAACTTGGCGATCGCATGACTTTACATGGAGTCGGATTGTGGAACAATATGAACAAGTATATTTTGAAGCGATCACTCTTTGTAAGTAGCCTTAAAATCTA
>JANXUJ010000048.1 GCA_025356295.1 Cyanobacteriota bacterium | reverse complement strand
GGGGGCGCTTCGCGCCCCCTTTTACTTTTTGGGAAGTTTTAACTCAAATAAAGCGATCTCATTTGTCTAGCCACACGATCAGGATGTTCGGCTCTCATGAGGGCGCGGACAACAGCGACACCTTTTGCACCTGCGGCGATCGCCTCACTAAGATTATTTTCATCAAGTCCACCGATCGCAAACCACGGAATGTCTAGATGCTCATTGGCATAGTTCACATATTCATAACCTGATGCTGCTTTGTTGGGTTTGGTGGGCGTAGCATGAACTGGCCCCACACCGACATAGTCAACTTGATTATGCAGCGCAATATCTAATTCTTGAGGGCTAGTGGTTGACTGCCCGATGATGTATTGCGATGCGTCAGCACCACTCATATTTAAAGTGGCATTTAAAATTTGTCGCACTGCGGATACAGGTAGATCAGTTTGCCCGACATGGACACCATCGGCTCCGACTGCGATCGCTATATCTACGCGATCGTTGACTAAAAATAGAGCGTCATATCGATGGCAAAGGTCGCAAAGTTGTTGCGCGATCGCGAAGCGTACGGTATCTTCGCCGTCTTTTTGACGATGCTGCACGATCTGCACGCCACCTTGCAAGGCTGACTCTACGACTGAGACAATATTATCTACTGGCATGGTGACGAGATATAACCTCGCTGCTTGCAACTTTTGGCGGCGAACTTGACCAATATTAGTAATCTCATGAGTTAACAAGTGACTCTCAAGCGTATACACCTGATAGCGCATTTGTTTCATCGCGGCTCCCATGACTGGATCGATCACTTTTCCATATTCTTCCAGAACTCTCAGCGCTTCTTGCAAGCGTCCCATATTCGCTCTGAGGACAGCTTGCACATCAGCACGGCTAATCTCATTGGCATGACTTAGCTCTGTAGCTGGATCATCAGGTGTATTCCGTGCGCGGCGAAATTTTTCTTTGTGCCACTGAGCGAGTTCTTGACGCAGTTGTTTGCAGCGATCGCATAGATGTCTATCTTCTAAACCAAAACGACACCATTCTTCGATAGTTCGCATGGCTTCACGCGCGCGATCGAGGTTGGCATCCAGAATGCGATAGATAATTTGTTGAGACATAATTTGAGACATCGCGAACCCTAAACTCGTAAATAAAGCTAAAAATCAAAGTCAAAGCTAGGTTCGGCGCTTAACTTACCCAAGCCTAACTCTTTATCATCGACTAGTTGAATTTCGTAATAACCCAAGATATGTTGTGGTGCAGGATTACCGCGTGAAGCGCCAGTTATGCCCATTGCGATGATTACGCAGATATTGCTTTTAGTGTTTTTACAACGTTGTTTCCAGCGCTTGTGATGCTCGCTACTGAGCGTTTGTTTGTCAAATTCACCAAATAGATGCAGGTCATCATTGCCCATTACCATTAAGCCAAGTTGACAAGCATTACCGAAGACATCTTCCGCAGGATTAAAGCATAGAGATTTGATGCCATCAAAACTCTTGATTTCTTCAATTAATTCCACCGCTTTTGGACGAGAAGTCTGGATCATTAGAGTGGGAAATCCTTCACCTTTTGGATTAGCAATGATCGCAGGAAATTTGTCGGAAAGCTGATGATAGATATTCGACTCGCGTAAAAGCTCTATCTGACTCCACGGCAAAGTCAGCATATTGATCAAGGCATTATCTGGCCAGAGGGCTTCGCTAATTAAGGGCGAATCATCATCATCTTCTTCTTCAACCAATTGACGTAACTCATCAGCCAGATCGGGCATGGTCTTGACAAGAATTTTGATTGTTTCTTCGACCTCGCTATCTAGGCTCGGTGCATAAACTGTGTAGTTGCCAGACAAATTGCCAAAACTAGCACTTAGGCGTTTACGATGCTGATGCCAAAATTTATTTAAAGCTTCAAGCGCGACTGTGAGAGCGATCGCTTCTTCGTCATACAGATAAGGTCTACCACCTTCTAGAGGATGCAAAGTGCCGTAAATTGGCTTTAGCGGTGGTTTTACGGCTGACAAAGCTCGAATTTTGCCCCGCGATAAAAATGGTGGGAAGTCATCTTCCATTTCCAAATCAGGTGTTTCAAACAAATTAAATAGACAGTCTTGATGTAAAAATGTCTCTTCAATTTCATCTTCAGAGTTGCCTGAAATGATCCGATGTCGAAATTTGACCAGCGACTCTTCGGTACGATAAAAAATTACGCCCTGCTCCAAACCCATCTTACCCATGACGATCGCATAGAGTGTGTCAATATCCCAGCGATCGAGCTTGATCGAAATGACCTGATGATCCCAGAGGCACTCCCAGGGCGCATTTTGCCATAGTTGATCTGACTGCTTGTGTAGAGCCGCCGCAAACTTGGCGGGTACTGTCGGCGGAGTTTCTGTAAAGCTCTCTAAGATATGTGAAAAAATCTCATCAATCAATGGCAACTGTTCAATATATTCGACCGAAATCCCCAAATCTTGGAGTACGCCGCGCAAATAAAACTGGAGTTCGCGATCGCACACCAAAATCTTTTGCGGTAGAGATGGCTGTGCGGGACTTTGCGGATGCTCGATCGCTTGCAACAAAGCTCGCACAAATGCTTCTTGTCCTATGACAGAGTCAACTACATCCATAGATCGCACCATGCCCATTGAGCCATCCACCCACAAGATACAGTGAGGCTTAGACTCGCCGTCATGACCATGTAGCGGAATAATATTAGACGAGTCTTGAGGTTGACGTATTTTGGCTGGCAAAGCACGGCGATCGCCTTCCCAAACTGCATTGGACTGCTTAAGCTTTTGGAGGCGGCGAAGAGTAGATTTGTTTAGCGTAGTCATCGAAAATATTCTCTAGATTAGCCACTCTCAGAAAATTTAGAAGAGTGCATTGATCGATTTAACTATCATATGTGTAGAAATTGCTAAATAAGATTAGAAATTATCGCAATTGACAACTATTACCAACTTAAAAAATAGATAGTGGTGCAAACCAACCCTGCCTAATTTTTGGATTTTAGCGATATATTTAGTAAAGATAATCATCAAATAAAATTATATTTCTGCAATTATGGACGAGCTAAAACCGATTCTCAATGAGTTCTTAGGGCAACCCGTTGCCTTTTTTGGTGGACTCGTTTCGGGCTTTCTCAAGCTCGATCTGCAACAAGATCCGCTCAAAGGTTGGCTCGAAAAGCAAGGCGTAACAACGACTGCTAGCACGACATCTGCGTCTAGCAGTAATGATGGTCCTCAATCGATTTCTATTGATTAAACAAATAAAAATTTAAGATCATCAAACTTAAGTTTGATGATCTTAAATTTTTATCTTATAAAATGCAACTTATGTGGTTTCCTTATTTCTTGCTTGCGATCGCCTATCTTTTAGGGTCTTTCCCGACTGGTTATCTGGTTGGGCGTATAGCTGGTATTGATATTCGTCAGCATGGCTCTGGCTCGACAGGTGCAACCAATGTATGGCGCAATGTTGGCAGGCTTGCAGGGATTAGCGTATTTGTCGTCGACTTTGCTAAAGGGGCGATCGCTATCTATCTAATGCAACAAGCAAACTGGTTGATGGCAAATCTAGGTTTTGAGAGATTGGCGATCGCCAATCTCTCAATTTTTGTGATTGGGGCGGGGATGTTAGCCCTTATTGGTCATAGTCGCCCAGTTTGGTTAGGTTTTAAGGGCGGCAAATCGGTGGCGACTGGTGTAGGGATTTTGTTTGTGTTGAATTGGGCAGCGGCGATCGCGGCTTTTAGCGTTTGGCTAGCGACAATGGCAATCTGGCGGACTGTCTCGATTAGTTCGATTGCGGCGGCGGCGATCGCTCCAGTTTTGATGTGGACATTGCAACCCAATCTAATCTATTCAATATTTGTGACAGTTGGCTGCATATTTGTGATTTGGCTACATCGCTCTAATATCGAGCGCATTCTCAACGGCACAGAACACAGCTTTAAGTCTGACTCAAAAGTCTAAATAAAAAAGGGGCGTATTTTAAGATGTTACCCCTGCTACTTTTCTAAAACTTGAGAAGCGTCTTAATGATTGTAGACTTAACCAGAATACTGTTGATTTCTCATGCGTTTGGAACAGTTACAGGCTTTTTTAGCAGTTGCTGAAACTGGCAGTTTTCAGCAAGCCGCACAGAAATGTCGGGTTAGCCAATCTACAATTAGCCGACAAATACAATCATTGGAGATTACGGTTGGTTTGTCATTATTTCACCGTCAAGGAAGTGCGAAACTGACACTTGGTGGCGATCGCTTGTTGCCACATGCCAAGAAAATTTGCCAACTATGGGCTACAGCCGAGCAAGAGCTAATCGATTTGCAAGCTGGCAAGCAAACTGAACTTTGTGTGGCAGGGATACCTTCAGCTTGCGCTTACCATTTGCCGCCTGTCCTCCAAAAATTTTCTACAGTCTATCCTAATGTCCAGTTGCGAGTAACGACATTAGGAAGCGATCGCGCCCTTAAAGTTCTTAAAGATGGCTTGATCGATATTGCGATCGTGATGAATAATCCATTTTTGAATGCTAGTTCTGACATGGTGGTAACGCGACTATATGAAGAAAAGATTCAACTATTGATGCCTGCAAATCATCTACTTAGACACAAAAAGAACTTGACTTGGCAAGACTTAGATAATTGTCCGCAAGCTGTGTTTAAAGATGGCTATGGCTTACAGCGCCTCGTGCAGGATCAATTTAATCGTCAAGGACTTTGTCTAAATGCAGTATTGGAACTAAATTCTCTGGAAGCTTTTAGAGGCGTGGTCAAGCAAGGAAGTTTGCTCGCTTTGTTACCTGAAACTTTTTTGGTGGAATTAGCTGATGATCCTGATCTGGTCGTGCGATCGCTAGATGCACCAAACTTGGTTCGCGAAATTGTCTTAGTCACAACTCGCGATCGCATTCAAATTCCGCCGATTCAATATTTTTGTAGGCTAGCGTCTGAGATGATTCAGCAACAAATTCCCATGATTTTGAAGGGCGCTTTAAAATCCTAGATAGGCGTTATAATTCAACCTCTAACTGACTTTTTCGTTAAATTCATCCAAAGATTCATCCACAGAACAATGAGTAAAGAATTTCGCGAATTTTTGCGTAAAGTTGGTAGCGGTACACATACCAGCAAAAGCTTGACGCGCCAAGAAGCTGAGACGGCGACAATCATGATGTTGCAGGGTGTGGCGACTCCCGCTCAGATTGGGGCTTTTATGATCGCCCATCGAATTAAGCGCCCGACCAGTGACGAGATCGCAGGAATGCTTGATGCTTACAAGGTTTTGGGGGCAAAGGTTGCACCGCTCGCTTCCGAGAAGCAAGTGCTGGTGATAGGATCGCCCTATGATGGGCGATCAAAAACTGCACCTGTCAGTCCTGCCACCGCGATTGTTTTAGCAGCAGCGGGAATACCTGTATTAATGCATGGTGGCGATCGAATGCCCACCAAAGAGGGGTTACCATTTATCGAAATCTGGCAAGCTTTAGGGATAAATCTACCAGACTTGACGATCGCCCAAGTACATCACAGTTTAGAAGCTCACAATTTTGGTTTTGTCTATTTACCGAAGCACTTCCCTCTCGCCCAGAGTATCGTTCCCTATCGCGAGCA
This sequence comes from Cyanobacteriota bacterium, assembly GCA_025356295.1. Classification (GTDB taxonomy): domain Bacteria; phylum Cyanobacteriota; class Cyanobacteriia; order Pseudanabaenales; family Pseudanabaenaceae; genus Pseudanabaena. The sequence goes on along the minus strand of JANXUJ010000048.1, from coordinate 5,563 downwards.
AATTGGTAAACGTCCACCCTTCGCTACTCTTGAGCTAATGTGGTCGCCTTATCAAGGTCGGCAACTAATTGTGTCAGGGTTTGTCCATCCGCCCACTGAGATTAATATTCGCGAAGCTTTTGCTAAACATGGAATTACTGAATTTGCCACGGTGAAAGGACTAGAAGGAAGTGTGGATTTACCGCGATCGCGCACAGCTATTATCGGTGTTAATCATGGCGATCTCTTTGAGCGTTTGACCTTATCAGCGCGTGAATATGGCTTTAGCTCTGAGGACATCGCGATCGCTGACGCTTCAGGACTTGCCGTTAAAATCACTGCTGCACTCAAAGCGGAACCTTCCGAATATCTCAATTCATTGTTATGGAATTGCGGATTTTATCTCTGGCTCTATGGATTGGATCATGAAATAGCAGATGCGATCGCCCATGCTCAAGAGATTATTAGTAGTGGAGCGGCAATGCAAAAATTGCAAGATTTACGCAAACATGACCGACTATACTTAGTCTAGACAGCTGTGCTTAGATATTTGTGATTTGACATTATGTGTGGAATTGTTGGCTACATCGGACATCGTTCGGCAAATGAAGTTTTAATCTCAGGCTTACGCAAGCTCGAATATCGCGGCTATGATTCCGCTGGCGTTGCCACAATTCCTCTAGGCGATCGCAGCTTACATCGGGTCAGAGCTAAGGGCAAGCTGATCCAACTTGAAGAAAAGTTAAAAGCAGATACTGCGCCTGAAGCCCCAATTGGCATTGGTCACACGCGCTGGGCAACCCACGGCAAGCCTGAAGAACATAATGCCCATCCACATACTGATACAACTGGCAATCTAGCGGTCGTGCAGAACGGGATTGTTGAGAACTATCTCATGCTTCGCAATGAGTTAAAAGAACTTGGTCATGTATTTGTCAGCGAAACAGATACGGAAGTTATTCCTCACATGATTGCGGAATTTTTGACCCAGTTGGACAAACAGGGCAATATTATTCCTGAGAAATCACCTTCAGTTTTATTTGAAGCAGTACGGTTAACAGTTGAGAAGTTGCAAGGTGCTTACGCGATCGCGGTTATTCATGCCGATTATCCTGACGAATTGATCGTAGTCCGCCAGCAAGCACCTCTGGTGGTGGGGATTGGTAAAGACGAAAACTTCTGTGCTTCCGATACTCCTGCACTCGTTGCCTACACGCGCACCGTGATTGCATTAGAAAATGGTGAAATTGCACGACTGACTAAAGAAAGCGTGCAAGTCTACAATTCAAAAGGCGATCGCCTCCGCCGTGCGCCCCAGACTCTCAACTGGAATCCCACTATGGTAGAGAAGCAAGGCTTTAAACACTATATGCTCAAAGAGATTTATGAGCAGCCAGGAGTGTTTCGTACAGGGCTAGCCAGTTACATTAGCGAAGCAAATTGTATCCAGCTAGGTTTGCCCACAGGTTTTATCAGCCAGATTGCTCATGTCGAAATTATTGCCTGTGGAACCAGTTGGCACGCCGCCTTAATTGGCAAATATCTGCTAGAGCAAATCGCAGGTGTTCCGACTAGCGTGCAGTATGCTTCTGAATATCGCTACTCGCCACCACCTTTTTTGCCGAATACGCTTGTGATTGGTGTGACTCAATCAGGTGAAACTGCCGATACTCTGGCGGCTTTGGAATTAGCAAAATCACGAGGCGATCGCTGTCTCGGTATTACTAATCGCGTTGAAAGTTCAATTGGAAGAATTTGTGATGCGGTGCTTGATACTCAAGCAGGAATTGAAATCGGTGTGGCGGCAACAAAAACCTTTGTCGCTCAATTGCTAATGTTCTATCTATTGGCTCTAGAGTTTGGCATTGCTAATCGTAAACTTAATGAGCAGAAAACTCAAGAATTAATCACAGGACTGCGCCAACTTCCTGCTTATATGGAACGCATTCTCGAAAGTCAAGAGCGTTATATCGAAGAGCTTTCACGTCAGTTCACCCATACTAAAGACTTTATCTTTCTTGGTCGTGGCATCAACTTTCCGATCGCACTCGAAGGCGCACTCAAGCTCAAAGAAATTAGCTATATCCACGCTGAGGGATACCCCGCAGGTGAGATGAAGCATGGACCGATCGCCTTGCTCGATGAAGATGTGCCTGTGGTAGCGATCGCTACACCTGGCAGTGTCTATGAGAAAGTGCTATCTAATTCTCAAGAAGCAAAGGCAAGAGATGCAAAACTGATCGGTGTTGCCCCATTAAATGACCCTGCGGCTGATGATGTTTTTGATCACATTTTACCCATTCCTGTAGTTGATGAAATTTTCTCGCCTGTTTTGACAGTCATTCCTTTGCAGCTTCTGGCTTATCATGTGGCGGCACATCGTGGTTTAGATGTCGATCAGCCTAGGAACCTCGCGAAATCTGTAACTGTTGAATAGACCCAAACGAGTAGATCAAAAAAGGCGGCAAATTACCCTGTTTTGGCTTGAAACAAAAACTATGCAATGGTTCATACGGTTAGCCAATACCATCAACGACTCGCTCTGGCAAGCAAACTGCCCGTTATGCAAGCGACCTACAGATGGGATTCTATGCAAAGATTGCGATCGCCAAATAACGGCTTATCAATCACCAAATTTTTTGCAGATCGATTATCCCATCTCTCCCGAAACTCCACTTTATAGTTGGGGTATTTATGACGGTGCATTGAAACGAGCGATCGCCGCTTGCAAATATGATAATCATCCTGAGATCATGGCGGCGATCGCCATCAAAATCGCGGAAACATGGAAGCGATCGCCAGATGCTCAATTTTTAAAAAAATCATTCAAAAAATCACTTGTGATTCCAATTCCCCTTCATCCTAATAAATTAAAGTCTAGAGGATTTAATCAAGCCGAAATTCTGGCGCGTCATTTTTGTAAATCTGCAAACTTGCCATGCAATTCTCAATTATTGCAACGAACTAAAGATACTAAAGCGCAAATGCAAACTAAAACCAAACAGGAACGTGAGGCGAATCTAGCTAAAGCTTTTATAGTTCCATCAAATCGACATTCTCATCAGCGAGATGTGATTTTATTTGATGATATCTACACTACTGGCGCGACAATTCGCGAAGCAATCGCAACTCTTGCCGCCAGTAACATTACAGTACAAGGCGTAATCGTCCTTTCGCGTCCCCAATTTAAAAATTATTAAAAATAAAAATTATTAAAAATTAAAAACTAAAAGCTAGTTATGAAGTTCGAGTTCAGATTTCATTTTTTCGAGCGTCATATTCATCTGCTCAAACATCTGCTGTGGCGTGATTCCAAAATTGCCTAACTGATTTTCCAATTGCTTCAGGGTCATTTGCGCCATAAAGTCATCGGACAATTCAAACCGCTTCATAAAAATTTTATAGCGATCCATCATCTCTTCCATCTTGTCAATAAAGAGAATTTTGCCTTCGCGATCGAACTTGCCATAACTACCGCCCAGTTGAGTTAAGGCTTGATAGTCTTGAAATAGATTACGAGCTTCATGTTGAACAATCTCAGAATCAAAAAACGCCATTTTAATGCTCTGGTTAACTTAGATATGTTCTTATTTTACAATCTCGGTCAACTTTACAGAAATTAGCCAAAGTGAGGATATCACACCATCCAAAGCAGAGACAACTCAGAGCGCCGCCTCTGCTTTGGCGTTTTCTTAGGCATCTAAGTCATGATTGGTACAGCGCGATCGCGATTGCGTGGCAAATATCTGACCGAAACCCGCTTTAGGTCAAATTTAGATTCGATCTCGTGGACATAATCCACTGCCTCGCCATCATGTTCACGACTGTCGAGAATTTCGAGTAAGCTCAGAATCTCTGTGTCTAAGCCAGGATTGCCAATAAATAAGTGCATCAGAGTTTCGCAATTATCATCATCAGCATATATGGGAATGTAATAAATATAGGGGGTATCCATAAGCTCCGTGTTACCTAGTAAATTTACTATAAATTCGGTCAAGCTTTAAAATCTTGTAAATCTAAGATTGCATCTAAGATCGTATTCAATCAAGTTAGCGTAGATGAAATAAAGATATCGCAATTATTAATAAAGTCAAGATCGCTGTGGAACATTGCGATAAAGCGTAAACTGGGAAACTACAATAGAAATACAAAAATTAGCTTAGCGATCGCCCACACCAATAAAGTGAGGCAGACAAAGTGAGATTTATCTAATCATGCTCAATCCAGACCCTAATACAATTCAACTCACCCAAGATGACTACGAGCGCTACTCGCGTCATCTGATCTTGCCAGAAGTCGGGGTAGAGGGACAAAAACGCCTCAAAGCAGCCAGCGTACTATGCATCGGTACGGGTGGCTTGGGTGCGCCTTTGTTGTTATATCTCGCCGCCGCTGGTGTCGGACGCATCGGCATCGTGGACTTCGATGTAGTAGACACCTCTAACCTCCAGCGTCAGGTCATCCATGGCACTAGCTGGGTCGGTAAACCGAAGATCGAATCTGCTAGGGCGCGCATCTTAGAAATCAACCCTCATTGTCAAGTTGACCTATACAACACCCAGATATCTTCAGCCAATGCTCTGGAGATCATGGCTCCCTATGACATCGTTGTCGATGGTACTGACAACTTTCCCACGCGTTATTTAGTTAATGATGCTTGTGTACTGCTAAATAAACCCAATGTCTACGGCTCGATTTTTCGCTTTGAAGGACAAGCGACTGTCTTCAACTATGAAGGTGGTCCCAACTATCGCGATCTCTATCCAGAGCCACCACCACCTGGGTTGGTTCCCTCTTGTGCTGAAGGTGGTGTTTTGGGGATTCTCCCAGGTATCATTGGCGTGATTCAAGCCACTGAAACCGTCAAAATCATTTTAGGGCAGGGAAATACTCTGAGTGGGCGTTTGTTGCTTTACGATGCTCTGAAAATGACCTTCCGAGAGCTAAAGCTGCGTCCAAATCCAGAACGTCCTGTAATTGAGAAGTTGATTGATTATCAAGTATTTTGTGGTATTCCTCAACAAAAAGCCAACGATATGCAAGCACAACAAGCGATCGCCGAAATTACAGTTACAGAACTCAAAGCAATCATTGATTCTGGTGCTAAAGACTATCTGATCATTGATGTCCGCAACCCCAATGAATGGGAAATTGGCAGAATCCCGAACACGGTATTAGTACCTTTGCCAGAAATCGAAAATGGTAATGGTATTGAGAAAGTTAAGGCTTTGCTAAATGGACAGAAGCTAATCGCACATTGCAAAATGGGCGGGCGATCGCTGAAGGCTTTAGGAATTCTCAAGCAAGCTGGAATTGATGGCATCAATGTTGAGGGCGGCATTAATGCATGGAGCGATCAAATCGATCCTTCAGTTCCAAAGTATTAAGAAATTATTTGAAAAATCTTAGATTTATCATAAAAATAATACGGTAAGTGGGAAATTCAGTGCTTTAGCGCTGAGAGGTAAACGAGCGAGGCAATTTATTGCCTTTAGTCTTTCTTTGGTATAATTAAAAAGTGAGTAAGAATAACTATCTACGTGTTGAAGCATTCTAGTAAAGAGAAATCCTTGCTACTTAGTAC
>JANXUJ010000019.1 GCA_025356295.1 Cyanobacteriota bacterium | reverse complement strand
CGCGAAGCGCCCTTTTCCTTTTTCGGTTTTAAATTTAAAGCTAGTTACTGAAATCAATATTGTCGTAAAGATCGGCTATCTGCACTTGAAACTCAAAAGTGCGAAAAGAAAGCGTAACCAATGGATCGTCATATTCTGAGAATAACCATTGATTGGTAGCAGTTTTAACATGATGCTCAACATGAATTCGATATTGGTCGATCAATAGATATTCTTGAAAAGTCTCGATGGTGCGATAGGCGGCAAACTTTTCGGTGCGATCATAATTTTTTGTCGATCTAGACAAAACTTCTGCAATAAAACAAGGATTGGTAATCGTGTCTTTGCGCCCAGTTTGTATTTCTAGAGGTTTAGCTGCAACCATCACGTCAGGATAAGTATGCGTCTTCAAAGTTGGAATCCACAGACGCTGATCAGCAGAAAAAAGACGGTAAGTCTTACCACGCAATTTAGGTTTGAGGAATGATAATAAATTAACAGCGATTTCATTATGATCTGGGGTTCCGCCTGTCATCGGGATAATTTCGCCATTACGGTACTCATTGCGAGTTTCCGAAGCTAGTTCTAGTTCCAAGTATTCGTCAACGGTATAAGTTTTTTTGGCAAGTTGAGTAACCATGATCATTTAACGCTGATCGCGTCCTGATGAGATTTGTTTTCTGTAAGGCTGGTCAGAGTTGAGACATTCTGTCAAATCTGGCGATCGCTCTAAAATAAGTTTTTGCTGGCGCTCATAAATAGAGCCATCACTCACAAATCGCCCAACTAATTTACCGAATCTGATTTTGTCTGGGTTGGCAGCATTTTGCTGGATTGAAACACCATCCTGATCGTTCTTTTCATTTCCTTGCAGACTGTAAACTTCGTAATCAGTTCCTGTCTCAATTCGAGGAATGACCAAATTTAATGAAACGGTCATCATTCCTCTAGACGATGAACCCTGATAGCAAACGTGATCGCGATCTGCATCACCTGTCGGGCTAACTTTTTTGGCAATTTGAATATAACGCGAACCGCCGCCCCAATAAAGCCCTTCCTCAAGTGTTTGAGCGGCGCTGACTGCGATAAAACTAGAACTAATGCTGGTGAGTGCGATCGCAAAAATACTAAAAGTATTTTTTTTCATAAGTTTCAAAAAATTTGAGATAAAGAACAAGAAAAATCTGGCAACAAAGGTGAAGTGAGCGTATCGCTAGCAAACAAAGTCATCGCTAATTTGAGAACTCCATTTTCGCGGCGATAAACTTGAATTTGCTTAGTTCTCCAATCCGCAATCCAATATTCCAATACCCCTCTCGATGAATAGAGCTTTAACTTAACTTGGCGATCGCGCTTTTCATTATCAGTTCCTGACGATAATACTTCAATTACCAACTCAGGCGCACCGCGAAAATGTCCTGTATCATCAATTAGAGCGGCATATTTTTCGTTACTCATCCAGATCACATCTGGAATAACATCATCATTGTCACCAAAGATTAAGCCTGCTCCAATTTCTGCTTCACCCAAATTTGTGGCACGCGACCAAATGTCTAAAGCTGTAAAAAATCTACCGCAAGTCTTTTGGTGCTTATTATGAGGCGCTCTAGTCACGTAAAGTTCTCCATCAATAATTTCGTAATGATTGTTATTTTCAGGTAATAGATCGAGATCGGCACTTTCCCAACGCAGACGATTTTCTGGTTTGGAAAGCACAGTTTCAAATACAGTATCGGTAGCTGTGACTTCAGGAGAAAAGAGCGCTTGAGTCATAATGTATTCCCAAGATGAACAATGTGCTAATAGTATAGCAAGTCGTCTGAATCGCTGTAAAATCATAGCATCCGTGAAATCCTTTAATCCTTTTAATCCGCGATCATGATTACTCTCGTAACAGGCGCAACTCGCTCTGGCAAAAGTGAATGGGCGGAGCATCTAGCTATGCGATCGCAAAAACCTGTTGTCTATATCGCCACCGCGACTCGATATCCTAATGATGCAGAATGGGAAGCGCGTCTCCAAAAGCATAGCGATCGCCGTCCTAAAAATTGGCAGACTCTTGAAGTTCCCATTAATCTATCTCAAATCATTTTAGAAGTTAAAGCTAAAAATTATATCCTCGTGGATTCGTTAGGAACTTGGTTAGCCAATCTTTTGGAACAGGATGAAGATGCGTGGATAAGGATTGAGTATGAACTTCTAGAAGCAATTCAAGTTTGTACTGTGGATATTACTTTTGTTTCTGAAGAAGTGGGTTGGGGACTGGTGCCAGAATACAAATCGGGCAGAATATTTCGCGATCGCCTCGGTGGTCTCAGCCGCAAAATTGGGGCGATCGCTGATGCTGTTTATCTTGTCACAGGCGGCTATGCGGTGAACCTCACCCAAATTGGAGAAAAACTACTCTAAAAATCAAGATTCAAGTATCAACAAGCTATATAAGCCCCAAAGCAGAAGCAACTAAATGACCACAAGCAAAGCCAGAAAATGCGACTGCATTTAAACCCTGACCAGGGAAAGTGCTATCACCAACACAATAAAGATCGGGAATCGAAGTGCGATTAAACGGCATTCCCAAAAGTCCCCAGGGCTTGCCTTTAGGAATTGGTCCATAGGTTCCCTCCATGCGACCGAGAAAGCGGCGATGGCTGCGTGGTGTACCGATTTCTTCATAGTCGAGACATTCTTCTAGTTTTGGAAAAATCGCTAATAGGCGATCGCACAACCTGTCAGCAGCAGCCGTTTTTTTCTGTTCATATTCAGAAGCTGTTAATCCTTCCCATTCACTCATCCAACTGGGCGTAAAGGCATGGACGATGTGATAACCAACAGGCGCAAGCGATCGATCAAGCAGAGTGGGAATCGATACAAAAATCGTACCTTGTTCCTTTTGCATGTCTTCCCAATTCTCTAGCAAAATATGATGACAGGCTGCATCGTCAGTAATTGCCGAAGCTTCTACTCCGAGATGTAAGCTGAGGAAACTAGGCGACTTTTGATAGCGTTCTTGCCATCCCTTTTCACCACTGGGTAAAGGTTCATCTTTGAGCAAGTTCCCAAATGTATCCCAGCGTGTGGCATTAGAAACAACTTTCTTGGCATACAGAATCTCGCCATTAGCAAGCTTTACGCCGATCGCATCTTTACCTGATTTTGCCTTAGGAATAATCTGGGTAACGCGCGCTCCGTAACGAATCTTGCCACCAAATTTATCTAAACCTTCCGCAAGTTTTTCTGCAATCTTACCCACGCCACCTTTAGGATAGTTGATGCCGCCATAATGCCGATCGCTAAATACCATTCCTGCATTAATCGCAGGTGTGCGATCGGCAGGAACTACTGACCAGCAATAGCATTCCATATCGATAAATTGCAACAACTCGCGATCGCGAATATATTTCTTGGCAATATCACCCGCATTCTGCGGTAAATAAGCTGCTAATCCTAAACAAGCCAAAGGATTTTGGAAAAATACCCGCATCAAATAGCGCCATTCTTCTAACGACAGCAACTCGATCGCATTCAAGCAATTAAAAATATTCCAACATTCATCGTAAAATTTGCGAATTCCGACCCGCTCATGGGGAAAGCGATCGCCTAATTCTTTTAAAAATTCTTCATAGTCGCGATGTACCTCGATCTCTAATTTATTCGGCAAATGGTAATGAATCTGCACAGGATCAGCGATCGTCTCCATTTTTATATTTACCGCCGCCAATGCGCGAGTGAGCAAGTTGGTCGTACCGCGATCGCCAAAACCAAAAATCATTGATGCGCCCACATCAAAGCGATAGCCATGTCGCTCAAAGTATCCGCCACTGCCCCCTGGAATCAGATAGCGCTCTAAGACAATTACACTGGCTCCTTTGGTTGCCAATTGAGTTGCCGTAACCAGCCCACCCAGACCTGAACCAATTACAATTACATCCGCATCAAGTACATTTGCGTCAAGTGTTAGCGCCATCACATTTTTAATCGAAACTTTAATCGAAACTTTTCTTACTATACCTTTTTAGTTAGTCTCAAAAAAGTAAAGATGGGACATCTTGAAGGAACAAAGTTAGTCTATGGCGAGTCATAAAGTCGTAAATCAGATAGAACTTTAGAGGTATTTATGAGCGCTAAGAATACTGTAAAGCTAGTAATTATTTCGTCTTTGACTATGTTGACTAGCATTGCTGTAACCGCTCTGATTGCGAGTCCTAGCAGTGCTTCTTCTAGCGATCGCTCCCAAACTAAATTACAGGCAAATAATCAAACACATAATCAAACAAATAAATTAGCTCAAGTATTTCGCTCGACTTTTAATTTGCCTGTGGGTCAGGCGATCGCCACAAAAATCAATCGTCAAGATACGCTCTATATCAATAAAGGCGAGACTGTCAACGCTAGTCTATTAGTGGCTCAAGATATCTCGGCTAATAATGGCACGGTCTTGATTCCTGCGGGGGCAGTGATCGAAGGGCAGTTTGTACCTGCGGAAGGTGGCTCTAAATTTGTGGCTCAGAAGTTTACCAGTCGCGGGGCAACGGTAAGACTCCAAGCAGAATCAGCACTGATTAATGATGTTAAAGACCCACGCGAGACTAACGCTGGGGCAATTTTGACTGATGCTGGGATCGGTGGAGCCGCAGGAGCCGTCCTCAGTGGGGTATTGCGTGGCAATGTCCAGATTTTGGATGTTCTCGGTGGGGCGGCGGCTGGTGCAGTGATTGGAAACGTAACTGCACCACAGGTAACGGTGATCGAGCCTAGTACTGTCGTCAACATCGTGACTAGGCAACCAATTACGTTTGCGGTCAGGGATGACTATTAGGGTTGATTGTCCGACACGCATCTTAGGACTTGAGATATCCTAGATATAGCTTGCTATAAGTACCTCGGCATAATTAAAAAAACAGAATCAAGATATGTACCGCCCGCTACGCGGGCGGTATATATCTTGGGGTTTTATATTTAACTGTGCCTAGCTACTTAGTTAAATACTTTAAATATTTGAGAATATATGACTCAAACTTCACTGCTGCCTTTACCGACTCAAGAGCCAAAGCCCAATTCACTATTAGCAAAACCTGAGAGTCCTAAGTCTAACTTTTTGTCGGCTGACTTTCGGCAAGAGGTGGTTGCTTTGACGACAAGACTATTTATTCAATTGCGCCGCCGTCCGACCACGTTGATCGCGGGTGTTTTGCAACCATTGATGTGGTTGTTATTATTTGGGGCGTTATTTAGTGGTTTGCCTAAAGGGTTAGTCGGTGATGGGCAGACCTATGTGCAGTTTTTGGCAGCAGGAATTATTGTATTTACAGCGTTTAGCAGTGCGCTTAATTCTGGGTTGCCGATGTTGTTTGATCGCGAATTTGGTTTTCTCAATCGCATCTTAGTCGCACCCTTAGTTTCTCGATTTTCGATTATCGCCGCCTCCGCAATGTTTATTATGGCTTTGAGCTTGGTACAAACGATCGCGATCGTGACCGTAAGTGGTCTGATGGGAGCGGGGTTGCCGAGTTGGAGTGGATTGATCGTGATGGTGTTGATCCTGACGTTGCTGATCGTGGACTTTACGATGTTGAGTTTGGGACTTGCTTTTGCGATGCCCGGACATCAAGAGATGTTAGCGTTTATTTTCTTGGTTAATTTGCCGCTGATGTTCTCAAGTACGGCTCTCGCGCCGCTTGCTTTCATGCCGATTTGGTTGCAATGGATTGCTAGCCTCAATCCGTTATCTTGGGCGATCGAACCAATCCGTTATGTATATAGCCATAGCACTTGGGCTTGGGATAGTGTGGTATTTACGGCTCCGTGGGGAAATATGACGATCGCTATGGCAGCGATCGCTTTATTGGGATTCGGTATATTTGTGAGCGTCCTCATCCGTGGGACTTTGCGCCGAGGCGTAGCATGATTGCCGAGATTGGTGAAGTTCCTGCTTTGCCTACTATCCAACCATTTGCCGATAATTGGTCATATCTCAAAGCTGAGCTGGCTTGGCTAGATCGGGTACTGATGCGATCGCTAGCCAAGCAGCGACAAGCTAATCAAGAAATTGATCGCGTGGCTAAGTCCCCTATCGATCGCTCGACCAGTCATTGGTGGAAAGGGTTTATTGCAATCGACCCTTCCAAAGGTGGCAGTCTCGTTCCTCAAAGTCCACCATCACCACATCAGCTCGGACGCTATGACGATCGCCTTGAGATCAGTCAAAGTCAAAATATTCGTTTAGCGATACCAACTTTGTGCGATCGCCTAGAGTTGGGTCAATTCGAGCGCAATCTGTTAATTCTCTGCCTCGCACCCGAAATCAGCCGCCGTTACGAGAAACTTTACGCATTTTTGAATAATGACGAGACTAGCGGCAAACAACCCACAGTCGATCTCGCTTTTCGCCTATTTTGTCATTCCGATGCTGAATGGCGTGATGCGCGAAGTAAGCTATCGACAGCATCGCCACTGATCAAGCGTAAGATTATCCAGCTTTACGCGCCGCCCAATAGCACTTCGCGATCGCTTCTCTCTAAAGCGATGCTACTCAGCGAGAGAGCCGCTACTTATTTGCTCAGTGAAGATTTGCCAATTGAGGCGATCGTGCCGAAGGCGAGGAGCCGCAAAAAATAAAAAGGTATCATTTCTTTAGACTAAAGGTTTTGATGAGCGCTTTACTCTGAGAGACTTAGAAATCTAAGGCGGCTACATTTCTTTGTAGCTGCTTATCAGTAATATTTTCAATTTGCTTTGCAACTTGCCTTAAGGTTTCTTCTGGGTTGTTTAGTGTGGGATAGAGTGGCGAAGGGTATCGCAAAATCGGTGGGAAAGCTCTCTGCAAGAAATTTACAGATGTTATCAATCATTAATTAAGCTTAGCCAGAGCAGATATTTGTAGTGCCATTGTCAGAACCATCTGTAGTAGTCGCTCCCAGCAAGGTCTGAATTTTAATCCACTTAATTTTTTTGCTCGTATTATTAGAGACTGACAAATTAATACAAATAGGATAAACAAGTGTTGCATTAGGATCGTACAAAAACCCTTTTGAGTCAAACTC
>JANXUJ010000194.1 GCA_025356295.1 Cyanobacteriota bacterium | reverse complement strand
ATTAGCCAAGTCATCAACAAATATCGATACAGTGACAATAATCTCGTTGCTGAGACAAATAACACCTACGACAATCTCAACCGCCTCATCAATATCATTCATAGCAATGGAACTGGTGCGAATACCATTGCATCCTACACTCAAACCTATGATCAAGGCGACAGAATCACGGGTGTCTCTAGCAATGATGGAAACTCTAGTTATACCTATGACGACACCAATCAGCTAGTTTCGGGAGAATATGATTTTCAAGACAATGAGAATTATAGCTATGACAGCAATGGTAATAGAACAAATTATGGCTATGTCACGGGTGTAAATAATCAACTCTTGGAGGACAATAAATATCTCTATGAGTATGACCTTGTAGGTAATCGTACCAAGCGCACTGATAAATCCACTAATGAAGTGATGGAATATCGTTGGGATATTAGGGATAGATTGACGGGTATCACCGTTAAGAATGATCTTGGAGAAATTATCAGAACTGCTGAATACACCTATGATGTCTACAATCAGCGTATTGCGAAGACAGTTGATACAGATGGAGATGGTTCTCTTGCTGCGGTGACGGAGAGATTTGTGTATGGCTCTGACCAGAACATCGCTTTAGTGTTTGACGAAAATGGGAATGTCAATCATCGATATTTGTTTGGAAATGGTGTTGACCAGATTGAGGCGGATGAGAGTAATGGTAATGTTCTCTGGGCTTTGACTGACCATCTTGGCAGTGTCAGGGATGTCGTTGATGATTCGGGTACGGTGCTGAATCATATTGTTTATGATGCGTTTGGTGGGGTCACTAGTCAGACTGATGAGTCAGTAGTGTTTAGGTATGGTTATACGGCGCGGGAGTTGGATGTTGAGAGTGGATTGCAGTATAACCGTGCGAGATATTTAGATTCCTTTGCTATTCAAGACCTACTTGAGCGCATCCCCACATTAAAAAAATCGATCGCCAGATATTACAATAACTAAGCGATCGCCACCAGCCATTACGTTATCGGATGGGGTAAGTGATCTTACGCCGCGAAACGATAGTATTAGACTGGAGCAAATCCAATTAAAAAGGAACTGGTATTTGTAAATGAATTATTTCTAGCGATCGCGGATGCCGAAAAGATAACTCGCGTGCATGAAGATGTAGTCGAGTAGTTGCAGCATCGCAACCATATAGGCGATCGCCTAAAATCGTGATTCCTAAGCCTTGAGGATCAGCAGCATGGACTCGCAGTTGATGAGTTCGTCCTGTTAAGGGAATAAATTCAATTCTGAGATAGTTGGCTTCAGGTTGCAATACCTGAAACTGCGTAATACTAAGCTTGCCCCGTTGGAAGTCAACTTGCTGATAGGGGCGATTTTCAGGATTTCCCCATATAGGCAAATCAATCGTACCGCGATCGCTTTTAATCTGGTTAGATAGTATCTTGCCAGATAGCAAAGCTTCATAAATTTTATAAATCTGCCTCTCTTGAAATTGCCGATTAAGATCACGAAGAGTCTCCAAATCACGCGCAAATAGCAGAATCCCTGAAGTTTGGCGATCAAGTCGATGCACGGGATAGATTAACTTTGCGTCACCTAATAGCTGCCGTAAGCGGCTGAGAACACTATCCTGAGTATCTAAATATCGCCCTGGAACAGATAGAAGTCCTGCGGGTTTGGCGATCGCGATGAGATACTCATCCTCGTAAATGATTGGAAGGGAACTCTCTAAGTTTTCTTTGATCGCAATGGCTGAATGAACATATTTTCCTGACAACAAAAATCCCATCAACGGCTGACATCGCTCCACGCAAGCCCCATAAAACTCACCCTGAATCTTATAACCAGCAGCAGAAGAACGCCCCCACCAAAACTCCGCCATCGCTAAAGGCATAAAATTATGTTTTGCGGCGTAATCTAACAACTTCGGCGCGCAGCAATCACCCATGCCTGTTGGCATTGAGCCTTCCGTAATTAATTGCCGTAACGATCGCGTTTCTCCTGCAAAATTGGTTAATACATAGGCGTTATGCATTTGGGTCTGCAAAGTACGCGACAACTCACGGCGCTGTTGTTTGAGAGCTTGCATCTGCAAGTCAGCAAGAGCGATCGCTTCTTGAAATGGCTGTAAAACTTGATCGCGATCGCGTTTAAAATCTTGTCTAGTTCTTTTTTCCTGTTGGCTTTCATGATCTAAATCGCGTAAAGCAGATGATTCAGTTAGCTGCGATCGCTTGATTTTTCGTTGTTGCTTAGAAATTTGCTGATGTTCTTGGATAGTTTGCAGTTTTGCCGCGTATTCTTGCGATCGCTGTTCATACTGCGATCGCGCAGGGATTTGGCTTAGCTCAATTAATTTTTGCTTAATTGTGGCAAGGCTAGCTAAAGTTAATGACTCCTCAAGCGCAATTTTTTCTCGACCCGCGATCGGTGGAACCCATCCTGCGATCTCACTTTCTCCATTTAACAAGCCTGAAAAAGCTTTGAGAACCGCTTTCTCTCCCGTTGGCAATTCTACTAATAAAATTCCATACATTTTGCCCTCCCAGAGACTCATCTGGGTTAGATTGGGCTTAGTCCAACTAGGTATCTTTGATAGCTTTTGCATCAAATCTTTGGCGATCGCTTCAGCTTGCAAAGTTCTTGGCAATCGTAATCTGGCTCCACTAAATGCACAGATACCCTCATACCAATAAGTGACTTCTTGATCACTCTCTGAACCAAGTATCATGACTGTATCTAATATTTCTGTATCCAATATTTCGGCGCTATGAGTCACCCCAGTAATCCCTTTCTCAAACTTAACTACGAACCTTCGATCGAGTCTCTAGAAGACTATCACGATGTCGTGACCGCCGCCGAATATCCGATGCACAAATTACGCTGGCGCAACGATGATCTGCTACCCGCGATCGCCCTCGCTCCAGATCAAGTTAGCGATGATGACTTCATCGAAGCTTTTGGACATTTTCAATCAGTGCGCCCCTTCCTCGCCCTGCGCTATCACGGTTACCAGTTTGGAGAGTACAACCCGCAACTCGGTGACGGACGCGGATTTATCTACGGACAAGTGCGTGGAGTTGACAACCAACTCTACGACTTCGGCACAAAAGGCTCAGGACGCACTCCCCACTCGCGCACTGCTGACGGTCGCCTCACCCTCAAAGGCGGTGTCCGCGAAATCATCGCCTCCGAAGCATTACATCGCATGGGTGTCAAAACCTCTCGCTGCCTCAGTCTCATTGAGACAGGCGAAGACCTCTGGCGCGGTGATGAGCCATCACCCACGCGATCAGCCGTGATGGTACGCTTTTCGCGATCGCACATTCGATTTGGCACTTTTGAGCGCTTGCAGTGGCTGAGCCGTCCCGACCTGATTCGCAAATTGTTAGATCACGTTCTCCAAATTTATTATCCACATCTTTTGGGAAAAAAGAATCAAGATCAAGAGTTCTATCTAGAACTAGTCGAACGAGTCGCCACTCTCTGCGCTCAATGGATGGCAGCAGGATTTTGTCATGCCGTTCTCAATACTGACAATATGTCAATTACAGGTGAAAGCTTTGATTACGGACCATTTGCATTTATTCCCACCTATGACCCTCGATTTACAGCCGCTTACTTCGACCACGCAGGTCGTTATAGCTACGCCAATCAGCCAGCCGCTTGTTATTGGAATCTCGAAAAGCTCCAAGCCCCGCTCAGTCTAGTTAGTAGCAATGATGATCTACAATCATCATTGCTAAAATTTAAAGACTTCTATCGCACAGCCTATTGCTCAATCATGCTAAAGCGTTTAGGATTTGCCACTCTCTCAGAACCTGAAACCGAAGACTTGATCGGAGCCACTTTAGAACTACTTTCAGTTGCTCAAGCGATCGGCTATAACCAATTCTTCGTCAAGCTTCGCCAATCCTTCCAAACTAATTGGCGCGAAGATGCTCACAAAATATTTGAGAATCATGATTGGGAACTAACCGATCAACAAAAGCCGCTATTAGATAAATGGCGAGTTGTCTATCATCAACTTCTCATTCGTTTACCGATCGCGGAAATGGCAAATATTGCTCAACAACTAGAGCAATCCAATCCCACGATGATTTTCTTGCGTCCTGAAATCGAGTCAATTTGGGAACGCATCACTATTGATGATGATTGGCAACCGTTTTATAATGCGATCGCCCAGCTAAAAAATTAACTTAAACATAATCTAAGAGCGTATATCGCCCACTACGCGGGCAATATACGCTCTTAGATTTTAAATTCTTAGCTAATCAGACAAACGTTGTTTAAGACTCTCAGCAATCTTTGTCCCCAAATACTCAGGAATCAAATTCTCATTCGGACCCAACAAATACAAAATCAAACGTGTCCGACCACGCCAAACCAACAAATTAGCATTCACGACCAATAAATCCTCTTGCCAAATCGCATTCATCACCTTATAAAACAGCCCTGGCTGACTATCCGCCTCAACTAACAACGCTGGCAAATGAAATACGCGATCGACATAAAAGTTTGTCTCGACATTCTTAAGTCCGCTATCGAGATTAAACTCCACCGACAGCATCTCCTCCACCTCAAAGTTCCCCAATAGAGTCTCTTTGATCGCTTTGCGTACATTTGCCGCTGTCTTTGGGGGTAGCACCTTCCCCCCACGCGAGATTACTAACTTAATAAATACCAACATCGGCGTATGTATTTGACCATACAAGCTCAGACTATGAATCGTTAAGCCATAAGCCGCTAACACTCCAAAAATATCATTGAGAAGAAAAGATTGATTCCGATAAGCAAAATAAAGCACACTCTTACTGCTCTCAGACCGTAGCTCGATCACCGCTTCTTTAGTCTGATAGAGATGATAAGCCAAGCGCAAATTTTGTAACTGAATCTCACTACTTACAAACTGCTCATAAAACTGCGGAAAGCTAGTATTAAAACGCTTAAGTAGTTCAACCGTTGAGGTTTTTAGTCCATATGTCATTGACAACCTCCTGATCGCTTATGGACATATTTCCAAGATGTCGCGACCCACAATATCAAACTTGCAATTGAATATGTATAGTCTCGAAATAATGCAATCAGATTTAACATTGCTTGTTTTAAAAGTACTTGTCTTAAAAAATGCAGAATTCAAAGGGCAGCAATGATGCCCTAATTCTACCAACATAAGGACAGGACGACTTAAAAGCCGCTTTCCGATCTTGATTGCGATACAATCAGAAAAATGTTTAGAATACTATTCATAAATTAGGCGATCGCCATACACAAATGGGGCAAATGGGGTTCTGGAAAAGCTTATTTGGTTCGGACACCCTCGAACCGACAAAAAAAACAAAACTTCGCCAAGTCCCAAACCAAAGCGGACTAATTTTTTTTAGCACCGAAAAAGATATTGACTTGTACGAGCTAGAAGAGTTGTGTGACGCTGTGGGCTGGGCACGGCGACCAATTCGCAAGGTTCGCATCGCCCTCCAACATAGTTTTATCGTCCTCACCATGTGGGAGCATCGCGGTGGATTCAAACGTTTAATCGGCTTTGCTCGCGCCACATCAGACTACGCTTTCAATGCCACATTATGGGATGTCGTCATTCACCCAGAATTTCAAGGGCGCGGCTTAGGCAAAGAGATGATGGAAGAAATGATCAAGGAGTTACGCAAAGCCGACATCAGCAATATCAGCCTGTTTGCCGATGCTCATGTAGTTGAGTTTTATTCACAACTCGGTTTCAATGCTGATCCCGAAGGCATCAAAGGTATGTTTTGGTATCCATGAAAAGCTCAAAAAAGAAACACTTCCTATCTCTTTTTTGAGCTTTATCTATGCTAGGCTAGACAAGCTTAATTTTTTGATTTTATATTTACGACTATGCCTAAAGCTGGAATTCACCCCACATGGTATCCCGAAGCAAAGGTTGTTTGCAACGGTGAAGTAGTAGCAACCATTGGTTCTACTCATCCTGAAATTAATGTCGATGTATGGTCGGGCAATCACCCTTTCTATACGGGTACACAAAAGATTATTGATACTGAAGGTCGTGTAGAACGTTTCATGCGTAAATATGGGATGTTTGAAGAACCTGCCAAAGAAGAAATTGCTAAAGACGCAGAATAGGTATAGCCCAAACTTAGGATCAATCTGGGTCAATCGGGAATTAATTTTTGGTTTTCCTGTTGGTTGCCCGCTATTGGTTGCTTGATACTTAGCGATCTTTTTTCACGTTCTTTTGCCATAATTCCAAGCCCATGCCTGCTGCTTATTTAATTCAGAAGCTCGAATCTGTTGAGCAAACTTTCAATGAACTGACTCGTCGGATGGGTGATCCTGATGTGGCAACCGATCATGGCGAGTTTCAGCGCATTGCGAAGGTGCGTGCTTCGTTAGAGGAGACAGTCTTGACTTACGAGACTTTTCGGAAAACGGAGCAGGACTTCAAGGAGTCACAGCAAATTCTTAAAGAGTCTAATGATCCAGAACTGAAGGAAATGGCAGCTATGGAGGTCGGTGAATTATCGACAACCTTAGATGAACTAGAGCAGAAGCTCCAAGTATTACTACTGCCCCAAGACCCTAATGATGACAAGAACATCATGTTAGAGATTCGGGCGGGTACGGGTGGCGATGAGGCTGGCATCTGGGCGGGTGATCTGGTGAGGCTGTACGCGCGCTATGCGGAGCGTCAAGGTTGGCGCGTGAAGATGGTCAGTGAGACTTTGGCAGAAATGGGTGGTTTTAAAGAAGCGATCATTGAAGTCCAAGGCGATCGCGTATATAGCAAACTTAAGTTTGAGTCGGGTGTGCATCGCGTACAGCGCGTACCTGCAACCGAATCTCAGGGGCGGGTGCATACTTCGACCGCAACAGTGGCGGTGATGCCTGAAGTTGATGCGGTGGAGATTCATATCGATCCTAAAGATATTGAAATGTCAACGGCGCGGTCAGGTGGGGCGGGCGGTCAAAACGTAAACAAGGTTGAGACGGCGGCAGATTTATTTCACAAGCCGACTGGAATTAGAATCTTTTGTACGGAAGAGCGATCGCAGTTACAAAACAAAGAGCGAGCGATGCAAATCTTGCGGGCGAAGCTTTATGAAATCAAGTTACGCGAACAGCAAGATGAGATTTCGTCAATGCGAAAATCGCAGGTTGGGACTGGTTCACGATCTGAAAAAATCCGTACTTACAACTATAAAGATAGCCGTTTGACTGAGCATCGTTTGGGTCAGAACTTTACTTTGCCGCCGATTTTGGATGGTGATATTGAAGAGGTGATTCAAAGTTGTATTTCTAAAGATCAGCAGGAGCGTTTGAAAGAATTGGCGATCGCTACAGGTGACGACCTAGTGTCGTAAAGGAAAAGGCGGCGATTGCTATAAAATATAATTATGCAAGTTCGTCAGAGTGTCACCCATAGCAGCTTCGAGTCTAAATCTCTGCACGATTGGATTGTCAAGGCGATCGCAAAAGCACAGATCACAAGAACACCAGTTTTATTTAGTTATTCTCAAAACTGGGAATGCCCCAACCCGTTATTGCTGCTGGCTAGTAAGTCAGATTCACAGCAGCCAAAATTTTATTGGGAGCAGCCAAATGCAGACTTGATATTAGCGGCGGCTGGTTCGGTCGCCGAGATATCAGTTCCCAATCATGAGTTGGGCGATCGCTTTGCTTGCGCTAAAGAATTCATCAAAACGCATTTAGCAAATGCCGTCATTGTCAAAAATCCTGATCTTGACTTACCAGAAATTCCGATCCATATTTTGGGGGCTTTTTCTTTTTATCGCAATGGTAATGAAAAAACGGCTAAGCAAGCAGAGATTGAGTTTCCAACTTTGCTCTTTTTTATTCCGCGTTGGCTGATGCGTCATCGCCAACAATCTTGTACTTTAACCCTCAATCAATATATTCAACCTTGGGACGATCTTGATGAGGTGTTGGAACGCATGGAGAATATGCGATCGCATTTACAAGAAAGTTCTCAATACGAGGCTCCAACCGTCCATGAAGTCAGTCAAATTGTTGAAGTGGAGGGTTCACAAACCTGGACAGAAATTGTCGAACGAGCATTAACGTTAATTCATCAGGGACATTTTGAAAAAGTAGTATTGGCAAGAGCGCTCGATGTATTGGCAGATCGCGATTTTGACCCATTTCAAATTCTGCATGTTTTACGCTGTGAATATCCTGAATGTATTTCCTTTTTGCTAGATTGTGGTGCAGGTAAGACATTTTTGGGTGCAACTCCTGAGGTGGTCTTGCAGTTTCAGGCGCGAGGCGATCGCCTCTGGTTACGCAGTGATGCTCTCGCAGGTTCGATCCAGCGCGGTAAATCAGTACAAGAAGATCAATTATTAGGAGAACATCTGCTCAATAGTGAAAAAGATATGCGCGAGCATCAGTTTGTCATCCGCTCGATCTGCGATCGCTTGCAAAGTATGGGAGCCGAGATTGATCCACAGGTTAAGACGAGCTTGCTGAAGCTTTCTAATGTGCAGCACTTACACACACCGATTACCGCGCAAATTAGCGATTCGGACTGGTTGATTGCTCTCGATATTTTGCAGCAGTTACATCCGACAGCCGCAGTTGGTGGTGAACCTAGAGACCTTGCAGTTTGCTTTATGCAGCAATGGGAAGCTTGCGATCGCGGTTGGTATGCCGCACCGATTGGCTGGCTAAATGGCAATGGGGAAGGCACTTTTGGGGTCGGGATCAGAGCGGGATATATTCAAGGCGATCGGGCAAGGATTTTTGCGGGCGCTGGGATTGTGGCTAATTCACAGGTTGAGAATGAGCAAAGTGAGACCACGATTAAATTTGCGGCGCTGCTAAAGGCTCTAGGTGCAATCTAATTTTCCATAGAACACTCAACCTCGACAGTAGTGACGGTGCGAAGTGCCGCCACTACTGTCTGGGCGTATATGCAAACTAGACAAACTCTGGTAACCTTTGTCATGTAAAAACACCTCGGTATTGCGAGTGAGGTTATCCGTGAACGAATTGAAACGTGAAGTAGCGCTGCGAGAAGTTTCGATTGAGGCAATACCTGTGACTGATGACGATGAACTTGAGATGCTCTTAGATAGTGTGAATCAAGAACAAAAAACGATCGCCAAAATTACTAATATCTCAAGTATTTCGCCAGATAATCTGGATACTTTCTCAGGTGATTGGGTTTTAGATAGTGATCAAGCTAGTCACACGGAGATTATTGCCGCTCGCGATCGCCTCAAGCAAGAGTTAGAAGATTTGCGATCGCAACATGAATTTGAATGTACATATGTCGATCAACTAGAACATGAAATTATTGGTATTGCCAATGATCGCGATCAGCAAGTTGCTGCACTCACCGCTCAACTAGATATCGCCCATTCCATAAAACTAGATCAATTAAAACTAGATCACTCTTTTCTTGGCTTGGAGAATGAATACGTTAGCGACCTAACCAGAGTCCAAAATTTAGAGCAGCAGATTGAAGAGCTACAGAAACAAGTGCTGCAACAAGCCGCAAAAACGGCTGAACATGAAGCAGCAATCCAACATTGGAAAGAGCAATCGTTGCGTCATCAACTTCATGCCCTGCAACTTAGCGGTGCTTTAGATCGTCTGCTAGCCGAAAAGCCAGTCAAGCAATTGTCGCAACTAATATCAAGTCAACCGCAAGCTGAATCTTTATCACCCGAATCAATACCAGTGCGATCGCTTCATCCAAACTCCAAAGTGGATTTACCCGCTTTCTTAACTAGGTCTCGCTAAGCGAAAATATCAATCAGAATATTTTCGCTTAGCGAAGTACATCGGGTTAGGCGCAAAAGAAGCCCCAGCCAAATATTCAATCCCTTGATCCACAGGCAGAATGGCAAGATAACCTGTATTTGCTAATTGACCAGTGCCGTAGAGTTGTTACAGACTGCGAAGGACTTCAGGAGAGCAATCGCTACTAGCAAATATGCGGTTGACCCAATCGGGACTAGGCAGATGTAAAATATCTTTGCCAACTTTGGCTTGATAATCAAGTAGATAAGCTGCCTCGTCTCCCAGTAACGACTCTAGATTAGCCTCCATAAATCGCAATTTTCTCATTACTAATCCATGCCCATAGTTGATCGCCATAGGAAAAATGCCACCATTCATTAGGATGTCGTTGAAATCCGCTATAGGTCATTACTTGGTTTAATAACTCGCGATCGCTATGAAATCTTATCTCTTGAGCATTACTAGAATTAGCAAAATAATTTGGTAAAGAGCGATCGCTAATTTCATCAATCGGCGAACCCATATTTATTTCTAAAAGCTCAGCATCAAATAGAGTTACATCGATCGCTGCACCCGTACTATGAGGTGGTGGAGTCTTCGGATCAGGGCTGGGAATTGCCCAAAATTTCATTACTTCATTCATGAGCGCATTTTTTTTCTCTTCAGTAATATTTTTGATTTTTAAGCCTTTAGCTTCTACCAATTGCCTAAAACTATAATCGACCATAAATTGCTGCACAGAAACGGGGCGATAGGCATCAAAAATTGCGATTTGCCAATTGGGACGAATAGTTTGTAAATAGACTTGCGATTTTTGCAATTTCTCTAAAATACCTTGTCGCACAAAAAAAGGAGAGCGATCGCCATAGGGTGCGCCCAATGACATATATGGGTGAGGATTGATTTTGAGAATATGATTAGGAATTGCCACAAGTGGCTCACCACATTCAGCGATCTCTATATTTTGATAAGGTTTCATATTTGATTAGCCATATATGGCTCGATCATTAATAATGAGTAAATACACTTAGCGTACAAAAGTTAATAGATTATTGGATATACTCCAGTAGACTTTTACGTTAATTTTAAACGTTAATTTTGATGTGAGGAGGACAAAGCGATCGTTTCTACAACCAGTTCAACCAATGCAACTACAACAAAATTACAGCCTATGCAATCAACGATGGATATCGCCAATATTTCGCAAGCTGCTTCACAAATCATTGAGCCAATCGAATTAACTACGCTCGAATCTTCGCAAATGGCACAAATTGAACCAAACGCCCCCGTTCTCCGCATCCTCGGCAAAGCAAAACTATCTGGTCATGTCCCAATTAGTGGCGCAAAAAATTCGATCCTCGCGCTCATGGCAGGCACACTTTTATCATCAGATGGATGTCGGATTCGGAATGTCCCTAACCTCGCTGATGTGCAGCGTATGAGCGACATTCTCGAAACCCTAGGTGTGAAAATTTCTCGCAATGGCGACGTTCTCGATCTTGACACTAGCGATTTGAACAAAAACTCTGCACCTTATGAATTAGTCAGTAAGATGAGAGCCAGTTTCTTTGCGCTTGGTTCCCTACTTGCAAGGTTGGGTTCCGCGAGAATGCCTCTCCCAGGTGGCTGTGCGATCGGGGCGCGTCCAGTAGAGTTACACGTTCGCGGTTTGCAAGCTTTGGGCGCAGATGTGCAGATCGAGCATGGTATCGTCCAAGCCTATGCCAAGAGCCGCAATGGACGTTTGCAAGGCGCAAAGATTTATCTTGATTATCCGAGCGTTGGTGCGACTGAAACCTTGATGATGGCGGCGACCCTTGCGGAAGGAGAAACAATTATCGAAAATGCCGCGCAAGAGCCTGAAGTAATTGATCTTGCCGATCTCTGCATTGCCATGGGCGCAAAGATTAGAGGTGCTGGCACAAATACGATCATCATTGATGGGGTGGAAAAGCTACATTTTGCCGATTTCACCGCGATTCCCGATCGCATTGAAGCAGGAACTTTCATGGTTGCCGCCGCAATCACGCGATCGACCTTATCGATGTCGCCTGTAATTCCCGCACACCTCACCGCCGTGATTTCCAAATTGCAAGACATGGGTGTCACAGTGCGTCAAGATGCTCCAGATATGATCACGGTGATTGGCAGCGATCGCTATCGCGCTGTGGATATCGAGACTTTGCCATACCCTGGATTCTCGACCGATATGCAAGCGCAGTTTATGGCTCTGCTGACCATTTGCGAAGGCAATGGCGTTGTCACCGAGACTGTATTTGAAAACCGTTTGCAACATGTTGCCGAGCTTAATCGCATGGGTGCAAATATTCGCCTCAAAAATAATGTGGCGGTAGTTACAGGTGTACCGCAATTGTCAGGCGCTCCCGTGATGGCGACCGATTTACGCGCTGCGGCTGCATTGGTAATCGCAGGGTTAGCCGCAGATGGCGAAACAACTGTGATGGGCTTGCATCACCTTGATCGCGGTTACGATCGCATCGAAGAAAAGTTACGCAATGTCGGCGCAAAGCTGTATCGCACCAGCGAGAAAGTTCCCGTATAATTCGATCAGGACGCTGCATCGCAGCGTCCTGATTTTTATCGATAGAAAATTAATGACTGAGCTTTGCGCGATCGCCCTCGGCAGTAACCTGAGCAGTGAAATAGGCGACTCCGAAAAAATTGTTAAGGCAGCGATCGCCCAACTCGCTACACTTCCAGAAATTGAGGTGGTTAGGGTTTCTAGGTGGTATCGCACCAAAGCAATTACCTTACCAAATTCAGCACCACAGCCTGATTATATAAACGGCTGTGCAGTTTTAAAAACAAGTTTTAATCCGTTACAACTTTTACAAACACTCTTCAATACTGAACAAATGTTTGGTCGCGAACGCCGCGAACGTTGGGGAGCCAGAACTCTTGATTTGGATTTGTTACTTTATGGCGATCGCCAGATTGATACTCCAGACTTAGTATTACCGCATCCCAGAATGGGCGATCGCGCTTTTGTGTTATTACCCCTCGCCGAGATCGCCACCGATTGGATTCATCCTATAACTGGTTTGGCGATCGGTGAGCTTGCCAAAAATTCTCCAGACTTAGATTTGAGCTATCCAATAGCGCTTAATCACCGTTTAACTGCAAAATTGCCATAAACGCGGCTTGGGGAACTTCTACAGTCCCAATAGACTTCATCCGTTTTTTACCCTTCTTTTGTTTTTCTAATAGTTTCTTCTTCCGAGAGATATCGCCGCCATAGCACTTACTAAGCACATTCTTTCTTAGTGCCGAAATATTCTCGCGCGCTAAAATCTTAGAACCGATCGCCGCTTGAATGGGAATTTGGAACTGCTGACGCGGAATCAGCTCACGCAGCTTTGAGACTAACGCCCGACCGATGTTATAAGACTTGTCGCGATGGACAATGCAAGCTAGCGCATCTACAGGCTCCTCATTTACCAAAATATCTACCAATACGAGATCGTTAGGACGGTAGCCAATTACTTGATATTCCATACTGGCATATCCCTTAGTCCGCGACTTCATCTGATCAAAGAAATCCGTCACCATCTCCGCTAATGGAAGTTCATAGAGCAGAGTCGCTCTCTCAGTAGTGATGTATTTTGTATCGAGAAATATGCCGCGCCTTGCCACACATAGTTCCATTAATGTGCCAATGTAAATTTGAGGCGTCATAATCTCTAACTTCACATACGGCTCCTCGATTTGTTGCCTTGCGCTCGGCGGCGGTAACTCACTAGGATTATCGATCATCAAGATTTCATCAGTAATTGTCGTCACTCGATAAATTACCGATGGCGCGGTCACAATTAGGTCGAGATTGTATTCGCGTTCCAGTCGCTCCTGCACAATTTCCATATGCAGCATTCCCAAAAATCCGCAACGAAAGCCAAAGCCCATCGCGTTTGAGGTTTCTGGCTCATAATTTAACGCCGCATCATTAAGTTTGAGTTTGGTCAGGGCTTCACGCAAGTCTTCAAATTGATCGGCATCAGTGGGAAACATTCCGCAAAACACCATTGGTTTTGCTTCTTCATATCCAGGAAAAGCTTCGGGAGCCGAATCGATCGCGGAAGTAATCGTATCGCCAACCCGCGCATGAGCCACCATCTTGATGGCAGCAGCGAGATAACCCACCTCACCCGCATGTAACTCGTCAACTTGGACTTGTCCAGGAGCTAATACCCCAAGCTCATCAATGACATATTCTTGCTCCGATGCCATAAATTTGACGCGATCGCCTTTTTTGACCGTACCATCCATGACTCGGAAATAGACGATTACACCACGATAGGCATCATAATAACTATCAAAAATCAAGGCTCGCAAAGGCTGATCAACAGTATCTTTGGGCGGCGGCACTTGTAAAACGATCGCCTCAAGTATCTCGCGAATGCCGACTCCTTGCTTTGCCGAGGCACGGATCGCCTCAGAGCAGTCCAACCCAATTAGCTGCTCGATCTCTGTTGCAATGCGATCAGGATCAGCCCCCGGCAAATCAATCTTATTTAAAACAGGGACGATCTCTAAATTGTTTGCCAATGCCAAATAGACATTTGCTAAAGTCTGCGCCTCTACTCCCTGAGATGCATCAACTACGAGCAAAGCACCTTCACAAGCCGCCAGACTCCGAGACACCTCATAAGAAAAGTCTACATGCCCTGGAGTGTCAATCAAATTAATCGTGTATTCATCACCGTTGAGCGCCTTATAGTTCATGCGCGCCGCTTGCAACTTGATCGTGATTCCCCGCTCTCGCTCCAAGTCCATATTGTCGAGAAACTGAGCTTTCATATCCCGATCCGCCACAGTGCCTGTAAATTGCAACAAGCGATCGGCAAGTGTAGACTTACCATGATCAATATGGGCAATGATTGAAAAGTTACGAATGCGAGAGACGGGTACGTTGGTCATAGTTCAAGAGACGGTAGGGCAAAGCATGGTAGGGCAGAACACTGCAAGACTATTTGATCCTACCTTAAAGTAAAGTAGTGTTAGGAGTTCTCATTATGAAGTGCAGAACCAGTTTTAATGAAAGATACGAAATTAAGTGAAGTTTTGCTCAAAATTTGTGAGTCAAATTTTCTAACTTCTCGTATTACTTAGGTTGTATGAGTAATAATAGCTATAGTAGTCTCACATAAAAATTGAGACATACTCGCTAGCCTGTTCAACAGGAATAGCTAGGCGCTTCTGAGATTAACTATGGTCAATGTAATTCAGTTAATGTAATTCAACCTAGAAAAAGATAGGAAGCAACTTCTATGTAAATCCAATTTCGTCATGTACAACAGTTACGCAGGGCAGAGTAAGCAATGAGTATAAGCAATCGAGTTCGACTTTATGAACTTTCACGAGAGCTAGATATCGACACCAAAGATGTAATCGCCTTGTGCGAACAGCTAGATATAGTTGTCAAAAGTCATAGTAGTACGATTACAGAATCAGAGGCGGAAATGGTACGCACCAAAGTCCCTCATCCCCATCTTCAAAATATTGAGGCAAGAGATGCCGAGCCAAAAGCTTCTGAAAAGAAAGTTGCGGCAAAGACAAAAGAATCCGAAGCTCGTATTGCTAAGCAGCAAATCCTTGCTGTAAGCAAGCCAACTATTCGGCTCACATCTCCCCCCGTCTCTGGTAATGTAGGAGCCACGGCTCCTGTTGCCCCACATACACCTAGTGCGATCGCTGAGCCTAGCTCGCCCGTTCCTACTAAGACTGCTGTTGTTACCCCTCTCTCGCCCATGCCCCCCGCGTCTTCATTAGTTAAGCCTCCTAGCCGTCCTTCTGGCTCAGACGGCAACTCCAGTCCAGAAATCACACCTGCCTCCAAAATTGAATTGACCTTAGAAACAGCATTGCCACCAATAGTAACGCCTCAAGCAATTAAAGAATTGCAGTCTCAACCAGACTCAAAATCAGAATTAATTGCCCCACCATCTCCATCCAAATCATCTGATAAAATTGCTATACCAAAAGTAGCAAAAGCATCGATTGACAAGCCGGTGGACAAGGTTGTGAATGCCTCCAAAGAGACATCACCACGCAAGGAAATCTCAAAAGCTGAACGCCCACTTGCCCCAAAACAGTCTCTGGTGAGCGTGTCACCACCACAGGTCAAGTTAACCAAACCTCCTGTTGCCCCAGATCGTCCTAAACCGCCTATTGTAGTTGTACCTAAGGCTCTTGTAGCGCCTAAACAAACCGCAACAAGACCTTCAGATGAATCAAGGGTGTCAGCGAAAGCAAGTCAGAATCAATCTGAACAAGATGATCAAACCAAAATTGATCTCATTGATCTCAACGTTGGCAATGATATAGGGGAAGCATCCAATAATGAAGCCGCTAAAGCGATCGCTAAACCCGAAAGACCAAAACTAAATAAGCCTGTTGAACAATCGACAGTACCTGCTAGCGGTCGCCCTCAAAGCCGTGGTCCAAAGCTGGTCAAAGACTCTGTACTAATTGAACGTGGCATTACGGCTCCAACCGAGCCACCGCATAATTTGCGTCCACCGATGCCAACTCTGATGCGCGCCCCTGAAAAGCCTGTAATTGCTGATCGGACAGGCAAGAAGCCTGAAGCAGCAGGTGGTTTTAATCCTGGACTACCTGATCTTTTGGAAAAACCAACCTTACCGGGTAAAGCTAGTAAGCGTAAGGGTAAGTCTAAAGAAGAAGAAGAAAAAGATTTATTAGAGCTTAAAGAAAAAAATCGCCTGAATAAGCCCAAGCGCTATTTGCGTGATTTTGATGATGAAGATGATGATGGAGCTGACTCTGATGCGGCTAATGAACTAGCTCAGATCAGTTTGTCGCTGGCTCGCCCGACTGCGCGTCCTAAGGCAGTAGCTGTGCCATCGAAGCCAACTATGGCAGCCGATATTAAGCCAACACAAAAGTCTAAAAAATCTGCACCAAGTCGCGATCGCCGTCATCATCAAGTTGAAGTCATTCCTGAAAAACCCACCTCAGTCGAGATCACCGAGGGTATGACCGTTGCTGTACTTGCTAACCGTTTAGCGCTTTCAGAGACAGAAGTGATTCGCACCCTGTTTATGAAAGGGATCATGGCAAATATCAACCAAACCCTAGATGTCGGTACATCGAAGATGGTGGCAGCTGAGCTTGGCTATGAAGTCCATGCGCCTGAAGTCGTTGAGCTGGCGGTCAAGACTGAAATGATCGATGCAGGAGACCTTGATAAACTGCAACGCCGTCCGCCCGTGGTCACGATCATGGGACACGTTGACCATGGTAAAACCACCTTGCTTGACGCGATTCGTAAGAGCAAAGTCGCTCAGGGTGAAGCAGGTGGGATTACGCAGCATATTGGCGCGTATCACGTTGATGTTGAGCATAATGGCTTAAAACAACAAATTGTCTTCCTTGATACTCCCGGTCACGAAGCCTTTACAGCCATGCGAGCGCGGGGTACTAAAGTTACTGACATCGCCGTTTTGGTGGTTGCGGCCGATGATGGTGTCCAACCGCAAACTATTGAAGCGATTAGCCATGCGCGTGCTGCGAAAGTACCAATTGTGGTTGCAATTAACAAGGTTGATAAAGTCGAAGCTCAGCCTGATCGCATTCGTCAAGAGCTAACTGAGTACTCCCTCGTGGCAGAAGAATGGGGCGGCGACACAATCATGGTTCCCGTCAGTGCAATTCGCCGCGAAAATCTGGATACCTTGCTAGAAATGATCTTGCTGGTTGCTGAAGTTGAAGACTTGCAAGCTAACCCTAACCGTACTGCGAAAGGTACGGTCATCGAAGCTCACCTTGACAAGGCTAAGGGACCCGTGGCGACTTTACTTGTCCAGAACGGTACTTTGCGAGTTGGCGATATCTTTGTGGCTGGAGCTGCCTTTGGTAAGGTTCGGGCGATGGTTGACGATCGCGGTGTGCGTGTCGATAAGGCTTCGCCATCATTTGCGGTCGAAGTCCTCGGTTTGGGTGATGTACCTGCTGCTGGTGATGAGTTTGAAGTCTATCTTGATGAAAAACAAGCTAGGGCGATCGCTGACCAACGCACGATGGATCAACGTCAAGCTCGCTTGGTACAAGCAATGGCTTCCCGCCGTGTCACCCTTGGTACTTTGTCCGAAAAAGTCAAAGAAGGCGACCTCAAGGAACTCAATATCATCCTCAAAGCAGACGTACAAGGCTCTCTTGAAGCAATCCTTGGTGCGCTTGCCCAATTGCCACAGCGCGAAGTTCAACTCCGCATCCTCTTGTCGGCTCCAGGTGAAATCACCGAAAATGACATTAGTTTGGCAGCAGCAAGCTCGGCAGTTGTGCTTGGCTTCAATACCTCGATGGCTCCAGGTGCAAGACAGGCGGCTGATGAGATGGGCGTTGACTTCCGTGATTACAACGTCATCTATAAGCTCTTGGAAGACATCCAAGATGCGATGGAAGGCTTGCTCGACCCTGAAATGATCGAAGAATACCTCGGTCAGGCTGAAGTCCGCGCCATCTTTACAATTGGTAAGGGTGCTGTGGCTGGCTGCTATGTCCAAAATGGTAAGTTGATGCGTAACTGTAATGTTCGTGTCAAGCGTGGCAACGAGGTTGTCCATGCCGCCGTACTGGATTCGCTCCGACGGGTCAAGGATGATGCTAAAGAGGTCGCTGCTGGATTTGAGTGCGGTATCTCGCTGGCGAGATTCTCGACATGGAAAGAAGGCGATATTATCGAAGCCTTCCGCATGGTAACTAAGCGTCGTACGCTAGCTACAAGCTAAAAAAAGCGCCCCTAGGGGCGCTTTTTTTATGGGAATTGCCTTGACTGTAATTCTAAATTAAATATTTTGGCGAAGGTTTGCGCGATCGCCTCTTTAACGTTTATAAACGCAATATCAGGTACAAACTGATTCAGGTTACAAACTTGGCAATCGGTAATTCCACAAGGAACGATGCGATCAAAGCCTGACAAATCCATACATACATTCAGGGCAAAGCCATGCATCGTAATCCATTGACTGACCTTGATTCCAACTTGAGCAATTTTTTGCTTTTGACCAGCATTATCGATCCAAACGCCCGTTAAGCCGTGGATTCGCTGCGAAGTTACACCATAGCCAGCTAGCAGTTGAATGATTACTTCTTCGAGTTGGCGTAAATACCAATGCAGATCATGCTGATGATGATCAAGATTAAGAATTGGATAGGCGACTAACTGCCCGATCGCATGATGTGTAACTTCTCCACCGCGCTCAATGCGATGACATTCAATATTTGGGTCTTCTGGACTAAATTTGAGAAACTCTAAACTTGCACCCTGTCCTAATGTATACACCGCAGAATGCTCGACTAGAAGTAAAACATCTGGTAAATCTTGTCCCTCACGTTTAGCTTGTTTGCGCTCTTCAACTAATTGCTTTTGCCATTGCCACGCGGTTAGATATGGGATAAGGCGATCGCATTGATAAACCAAACAAGTTCGAGCTTTCGGAATTTTATGCATTAACCAACTCTTTCTTCATCGGTGCTGCTAGAGCTTCTTCTAGTGGCGCACGTCCTAAACGTTCCTCTAAAATATTCATCACTGTTCGACCAAAGTCATCATCGTCACGTTTCCATGCTTCTAGACAGATTTCACCAAAGAAGGAGCCTAATGGCTCAGGATTCCAAAGCAGTTTTTTGGCAGTCCATGGCATCATGCTCATGGGGTTATAACCTTCTTTGAGAATGTTATTTTTAAATGCATAGTCTTCTAAATGGGTGTGCGGTTGCAACCCGATAAAGAAGATTGCAGGTTCTACTTTGTCAGCACCAAAGATAGACTCCAGTTCACGATGGTAGGCGATCGTTTGCCGAACTGTTTCTAGAGTTTCATCAATCACGTTAAAAGAATAGTTTACCGATACCAAATCGTTAAAACCTGCGGCTTTAAGATCACGGCAGTTTTGCAAGACTGATTTGAGGTTATACCCCATTCGCATCTTGCGTACTAATTCTTGAGAGCCGCTAGTAATACCGATCTCGAAGTAGCTCATACCTGTCTCGACCATTAATTGACAGAGGTATGGAGTGAGATTGTCAGCACGAATGTAGGCTGCCCAATGGATGTCAGTCATGCCTGAAGTTTTGACCTTTTCGAGAAGTTCGATCGCATCGTCAATGAATTTCTTAGCAGGAATAAACTGAGCATCTGTAAACCAGAAATTGCGAACACCGCGATCATAAAGCGTTTGCATTTCTTTGATCACTTCATCAGTGGGATTAATACGAACTTGCTTGCCTTCGATCACGGTATAGATGCAGTAGCAACAGTTGTGAGGACAGCCACGCTTAGTTTGCACGCCAATGTAAAAAT
Organism: Cyanobacteriota bacterium; assembly: GCA_025356295.1. Taxonomy (GTDB): domain Bacteria; phylum Cyanobacteriota; class Cyanobacteriia; order Pseudanabaenales; family Pseudanabaenaceae; genus Pseudanabaena. The sequence continues at coordinate 11,354 of JANXUJ010000194.1, read as the reverse complement.
CCCGATCACGAAAGTAATAATTAAAATCTTCCCAAATCGATTCGATATATTCATAGTTGCAAGCACTTTTTTCAATTGGTGCAGGCTGCTCATGGATTAAGCGATCGCGCGGTTTAGTCTCTCCGACCACATAGCAGCGATCGCTCTCAATTTCGCGTCCCTGCACCAGACGCTCTAGCAATGATTCACCCTCACCGACTGAAATAATTGTTCCCTTTGGCAAAATACTGCCTAGCTGTTCATAAAAGACACTGACAGCTCCGCCACCAATCACCGCTCTTGCTTCAGGATGATAGCGTCTTGCCCGATTTAAACCACGCCGCACTAGCTGAGAGTTGCGCCATAGCTCAGCATAGTAAGTGGTAAACAAGCGTAAGCCGTTAACCGCGCCACGCAGTTTTTTAAAAGGATTTTTGGCATAGTAAAACTCAAAAGCATTTTGTAAAGGATTGCCACCACGTCCGCCCACGGGTGCATAAATCTGAATATCTCGCCATGAAAATACCATTAAGTTAGGCTGAAACTTATCAATCGCCCGATCTAAAGCGGCATAAAAATCAAGCGGTGGCACTGTACCTAAATCAAAGATATTTTGCTGCACATGGGGCGCGACTTTATGAATATGATCTGACAAATAAACCACGCCAATTGGAAAAATCGGGTTGCATGGCAGACGAATATAAAGAATGCGATCGCACCCAACCGACATTTCTGATATGCCATTTGATATGTCACCAGATGGCATATTTGAGCTTTTTACAAAATCTTTTGTGAAATCAGTGGCGGACATAGGAATTTCTAAATAAATCTTTATATATCTTAATTATAGCGATCGCAGTTGGGGATCAAATTCACAATTGGCGAATTAGTAGTTGGTAGTAGTATTTACAATCGCTAGGTAGTCTTGAATGCTAGCTTTATGTGTGGCTCAAATTGCGAGATCAATATTTTTCAGCTTAGTAAAAAACTTTATATAAGAACACTATGTCTTTATTTGACCCGTTACCCGCTGATTTACACGATAAAAAGATTGTCTGCTCTTATATGAATGCCACCAGCAAGATTCAAATTGCGCGGATCACTGATGTTCCTCAGTGGTATTTCGAGCGTGTTGTGTTCCCTGGTCAAAATTTAATATTTGAAGCGATCGCTTCGGCTCACGTTGAAATTCATACAGGAATGATGGCAAGCTCCATACTTTCGGATACAATCCCTTGTGTCCAATTACAGGTAGAAGAAGCCAGCACCGCCTTACCAAGTTGGATTTCCATCAAAACAATTGATGATCCATTAGAGGCGATTTCTCTGCCTGAACCTGAAGTAGTCTCTTAACAATGGATTTTCTTTCCCTCGAATATGGTTCGTTTCTTGTCAGCATAACGATCATTTATTGGCTTATACCAAACCTGCAAGCACGCTTGTTGATTCTTTTGACTGCAAGTTTAATGTTTTATTCATTCATGCAGGTACAGTATGTTTGGCTATTGATTGTGATGTTGGTGATCAACTTTTGGCTAGGGGGAGAAATTCGCAAAGGTGATCAATTTATAAAGCAATGGCTACTGTTTGTCGGAATATTTTTTGATGTACTGCTGCTGTTTGGTTTTAAATATATTCCTTTTGTAGCCACAGCGATCGGCAACATTACAGGGCTGCCTGTGGGGAGTTCGCTAGCGATCTGGGCGAAAGTAAATATCGTACCGCCCGTCACTTTAAGCTTTTTTGTATTTGAATTAATTGCCTATCTAGTCGATATTTATCGCGGAAATACTCCTGCGAGAGATTTTCTTAGTTTTGCTACTTACAAGTTGTTTTTTGCCAAGCTGCTATCAGGACCAATTACTCGCTATCAAGAATTTGCCCCCCAACTTTTAACGCGATCGCGCCCTGTTTTGCCAGATATTGCGGAAGGCGTATGGCTATTTACCTGTGGAGCGGTCAAAAAAGGGATTGTGGCCGACAATATGGCGCGATTTGTCGATCTCTGTTTTCGTAATAGCGATCGCGCAGGCAGTATTGATCTGTGGCTAGCCCTAATCGGCTATGGGATTCAGATATATTGCGACTTTAGCGGCTACATTGACATGGCAAGAGGTAGCGCATTGTTATTAGGTTTCAATCTCCCCCAAAATTTTGATTTCCCCTATTTATCTGGCAGTATTTCCGATTTTTGGCGGCGTTGGCACATGACCCTCGGCTCATGGATGCGAAATTATGTCTATATACCTCTCGGTGGCTCAAGAGGCGGACTCTGGCGAACCTGCTTAAACTTGATGATCATCATGCTCATAGTCGGCATTTGGCATGGCGCAAACTGGGGATTTATCATCTGGGGTATCTGGCATGGGGCAGCGCTAGTCGGGCATCGCTTATGGATGGAATTCTGCACAGTATTTGAGGATTTGCATAAAATCTGGAAACCTTTGCCAATGAAAGTTTTCGCTGTTTTAATCACCCAGTTAGTCGTCTTTTTAGGATGGATTCCTTTTCGTTTACCCAACTTGACCGATACAAGTATGTTTTTAAAAAGACTTTGGGGATACGAGAGCGATCCTCAGTTTGGTTTAAAAATTTATGTAGAGTCCCTTGGTATTACGGTGGGTCAGATTGCCCTATTAATGTTTGGTTTATTTGTAATGATGCTAGCTGCTTATCAATGCGATCGCGCCAAGTGGCAACTAAACTGGCAAGTCAAGTTATTTTTAGTACCCATTAGTTTGTTTTTAGTTAGTATTCTCAGCCCAGACAAAAAACTGCCCTTTATCTACTTTGATTTTTAATGTTATGATGCATTCAATTGGGATCGTAAGGGTTTCGACGTGTTAGTAGAAACTATCCTTTGATGCAGGTCGAGAGCGAATTATCTCTCGTAAATCAATGATTCAAACAAGTACATGCGAACAACATTGTATCTTTTTCTCGTAAAGCCGCTCCTGTAGCTGCCTAAGAACCTTTTCGGTTTCGAGGTGTGATGTATGACTCCGTTAAATATGTCACTCCAACCCCCAACGGATGCTGCAAATAACTTTCTCTGGTAGGTTATTCGCTCAAGACTTTATCAGTGCATCTTTGGTCGCTAGAGATAATTAGCGATTCCCTCCGTGAGGATCAAATCGGATAAACCTGTGAATGACTGGGAAGTTAGGCGCTAGTACGGACGGCAGTTCGACTCTGCCCGATTCCATTAAGCTAATAAAAAAGGCACTTGCTAAGCAAGTGCCTTTTTTATTAAACCAGCTATATTGTGATGATAGTCGCTACCTAAAAGATGGACTTAAAAGGTGATGTCGATGCTGAAAACAGAATTGAAACAAGACTCGCAAGGCGATTGCCATAATCACGCTAGTGATCAAGTTAGTCCATCGGCTAATCAGTATGAACAAGATTTTTATGCTTGGACTCAGGAACAGTCTGATTTATTGCGTTTGGGAAAATGGCAGGCTTTAGATATCAAAAACTTGGTGGAGGAGATTTCATCTTTGGGTAAGCAGCAAAAGCAGGAACTACGCAATCGACTAGGAGTTTTAATTGGGCATTTGTTGAAGTGGCAGTTTCAACCTGAGTTGCGCGGCAAAAGTTGGAGAGCCACTATTCGAGAGCAGCGGGACGAAATTTTGGATGTTTTACAAGAAAATCCCAGTTTAAAACCTTACATTGGCGAAGCTGTTCAAAAGGGCTTTCGGCAAGGGATTAGTTTGGTGTTGAGAGAAACGCCTTTAGATATTCATGATCTGCCTTTAGAGTGTCCCTACGCGATCGCCCAAATTCTCGATTTAGAATTTCCGTTTGAGTAGAGCATTGCGATCGCTATGTAGCAATCATTAGAAAAACATTTTAGTTTTGCCATCTAACTTCTTGACGTTTATAGAAACTTTACGTCACACTATCTACTAACTCAATACCTAGAGCCAACATGGAAACTCTGGAATTTATTATTTACCCAGATGGTCGAGTCGAAGAGCGTGTGACGGGCGTTATCGGCGCAAGTTGTGCTGAAGTGACAGCCATGATCGAAGCAAAACTAGGCATAGTCGCTCATCGTGAGTTAACTTCTGAAAATTTTGCTCAAAAGCAAATCACCTCTCAATCAGATTTACAAAGCGATCGCGTGTCAAACACAGAAAACTCTAACTTTAGTCATTGGTAATCTCAAGCTTTACCAGATTAAGATGAAAGCATATATGGTATCCAGATAAGAAATTTTTCGTACAATTGCCGTTTAGCCCGAATTTAGGATATATGTCTTATGTCACATTTCAGCAAAGTCAAAACCCAGATCCGCAGTTTAGAACCTTTACAAACAGCTTTAACCGAGTTAGGAGTTGACTGGAAGTCAGGAAATGTCCCTATGCGCGGTCATGAGGGCAGTAGTACAACAGCTGAATTGGTAATCGAGCAAAGCAATGGTTACGATGTTGGCTTTCAGTGGAATGGTTCTGAATATGCTCTAGTTGCCGATATGCAGTTTTGGCAACAGCCCTGGACAGTGGAAAGCTTCTTGCAAAAGGTAACTCAACGCTATGCGATCGCTACAGTCATGAGCGAATCTAACGATCAAGGTTTTGCATTATCCGAGCAGCAAGTTCGCGAAGATGGCTCTGTACGCTTAGTTCTTCAGCGTTGGAATGGATAATTCATCAACACCCACCACAAGTTCAAAGCCAGAGATGAGCGATCACACTGGCTTTGAACCAGAACTTGGCGGAGAACTACGACAAAATGCCTTATTTGTTGATGAAACTGTATGCATCGGCTGCGGACATTGCGCTCATGTTGCCCATAGCACGTTCTTTTTAGAAGAAGACTACGGACGAGCTAGAGTGATTGCCCAAAATGGGGATCAGGAAGAATTAGTACAAGAAGCGATCGATACCTGTCCCGTGGACTGTATCGCTTGGGTCAACTACAACGATCTCAACAATCTTGAAGAAGCCAGAAAGTATCAAGTCATCCAAAACTTAGGAATTGTTGGAGATAGCGCACTTTTACAACGTGCAAACAAAAAATAAAAAAGAGGCATAAAAAGCCTCTTTTTTATTTTTTGCGAAAGACTAAACTATCAACTAATCAATTGCAGCCAGCAGAATAGCTTTAGTAACGCCGACCGCCGCCGCCCGATGGACGACCACCGCCGCCTCTATTACCACCACCAAAGGAGTCAGAGCTTTCACGAGGTTTAGCTTTATTAACCTTGAGTGCGCGACCCATCCATTCGGCTTCGTCTAGTGCTTCAATTGCAGCATCTTCTTCCTTTTCATCATTCATTTCAACGAAAGCAAAACCGCGTGGGCGACCTGACTCGCGATCAATAGGTAGATGGACGCGCGTGATTTTGCCATATTCAGCAAACACGGACTTCAAATCATCTTCTGTAACCTCATAAGAGAGATTACCAACATAAATAGACATAATACTTGCTTCAACAATCAGAGATGTGTAGAGATAGAGATTTCGGAAAGAAGCCTGTCGCAGTGGGACAGAAGGCAACTGCCAGTACTGAAAGCAGATATGCTATCAGTAAATACTCATCCGTTAATATTCTAGCGTAGTCACCTTAAATTAGTTGATTATCTTAAAAATATTTACGAAACAGGAAATTTTGAGAATTTTTTTGATGTAGCAACGACAGCCGCCGAGATCGACAACCATTTTGCCAATACATTGCCTTTCTCATTTTAGTTATACTGAGATTTTCAAAGCAAAGCTTATGTCTGCATTGCCCGCGATCGCTGTTCTAGCGATTTTAATATTGGTTCACGAACTCGGTCACTTTCTAGCAGCCCGTTTACAAGGCATTTATGTAAATAGATTTTCCATTGGGTTTGGTCCCGTTCTCTGGAAATATCAAAGCAAGCAGACAGAATATGCCCTACGAGCAATTCCTCTAGGTGGTTACGTTGGCTTTCCTGACGATGACGAAGAGAGCGACATTCCTAAGGACGATCCAAATTTAATGAAAAATCGCCCGATTGTTGATCGCGCGATTGTGATCAGTGCAGGCGTGCTTGCCAATTTTGTATTTGCTTATTTAGTTTTATTAGTCATGACTTTGAGTGTAGGCATCGGTACTGTCGATCAACCAGGCGTAAGAATTGCCAAAATCATTGAGCCAAACGCACCTGCTGCCACATCAGGCTTACAGGCAGGTGATATTGTTTTGTCAGCAAATGGTATCAAGTTTGATACCAATCTCACAACGCTTGATCGCTTTCAAACTTTAATCGCTAAAAATGCAGATAAAAGTGTTGATTTAGAGATAGTTCGTGATGAAAAACTTCTCCAAATTTCGATCTTACCCATAGGAGAATCAGGTAAAGGTAAAATCGGTGTAAGACTTGACTTTACAGGTAAACCGCATCGCCGCGCCGTTCGTAATCTTGGTGAGGCTTTTGATAGCGCCACTCAGAGCTTTGAACGACTGGTTGTGATGACTGTGCAAGGACTAAAGCAACTTGCCACAAATTTTCAAAATACAGCTTCTCAACTTTCGGGACCAGTAGCAATCGTGGCGATGGGTTCCGAATTAGTCAAGTCTGATGCAGCTGCACTATTCGACTTCACGGCAATTATTAGCATTAATCTAGCGATCGTGAACATTCTGCCATTACCCGCACTTGACGGCGGTCAACTAGTGTTTTTAGCGATCGAAGCTTTGCGCGGTGGCAAGCCCTTACCTGAAACCCTACAAAACAACGTCATGCAAGGTGGGCTAGTGCTGCTCCTCGGCTTAGGCGTTGTCATGATTTTTAAAGACTCATTTAATCTGCTCCAACAAAGCGGGTTAAGTCCCCTATAAGAAGTCAAAGTCTACTTTTCTTTTATAACCCAAAAAGAGTCAGCACTTTGTGCCGACTCTTTTTGAATAGATTAAAATCCGCAAAATCAAATAATTCGTCTAATCTACGATTCTGACTTTTAATCCCAAGCTAGAGATAAACACAAAAGTTTTTGTCAAATTCAAGCATAATGAATAAAGAAATAATAAGTTTTTCGATCAACTCGATACATCACCCATGTCTCTCCCTATCCGCAACGTTGCTATTATCGCCCACGTCGATCACGGCAAAACCACTTTAGTCGATGCACTTCTCAGACAGTCTGGCGCTTTTCGGGAAGGTGAAGCCCTTGTCGAATGTGTTATGGACTCCAACGACCTAGAGCGTGAGCGCGGTATTACTATCCTTTCCAAAAATACTGCCGTTAAGTACAAAGATACGCTAATTAACATTGTTGACACCCCTGGACACGCCGACTTTGGTGGCGAAGTTGAGCGTGTGCTTGGCATGGTTGAAGGATGTTTGCTAATCGTTGACGCTAATGAAGGACCAATGCCTCAAACCCGCTTTGTATTAAAAAAAGCGTTAGAAAAAGGATTGCGTCCGATGGTCGTAATCAACAAGATTGATCGCGAATTTGCTGATCCCCATGTTGCCGTCAGCAAAGTTCTCGATTTATTCTTAGAACTAGGTGCAGATGATGACCAATGTGATTTTCCATACCTATTTGCTTCAGGTATGTCTGGGTTTGCAAAGGAAAAATTAGAAGACGAAGGCATAGACATGAAACCTCTGTTTGAGGCAGTGTTACATCATGTCTCTCCGCCAATTGGCGATCCAGAAAAGCCTTTGCAGCTACAAGTAACCACTCTTGACTATTCTGATTATCTTGGTCGAATTGTAATTGGTAAAATTCATAACGGTACAATTACGTCTGGACAGCAAGCAGCGCTAATCTCTGAAGATGGCACAATCACTAAAGGTAAAATCACTAAGCTTTTAGGATTTGATGGTCTCAAACGCGTGGAGATGCAAACATCTTCCGCAGGCAATATCGTAGCTGTTTCAGGATTTGCTACCGCCAATATCGGCGAAACAATCACTTGCCCTAATGAACCTCAAGCTTTACCGATGATCAAAGTGGACGAACCCACTTTGCAGATGACTTTCTGCGTCAACGATTCGCCATTCGTTGGACAAGAAGGCAAGCTAGTCACTACTCGTCAAGTTCGCGATCGCTTAATGCGCGAACTTGAAACCAACGTGGCTCTGCGTGTTAAAGAAAATCCCGAATTTCCTGATCGTTTTGCAGTTGCAGGACGTGGCGAATTGCACCTCGGCATTTTAATTGAAACGATGCGCCGCGAGGGATACGAATTCCAAGTTACGCAGCCTCAAGTTATTTACCGCGAACTCAACGGCAAACAGTGCGAACCATATGAATGCCTCGTCCTTGATGTGCCTGAAGATGCGGTCGGTGGATGTATCGAGCGCTTAGGTCAACGCCGCGCCGAAATGGTTGATATGCAAATGTCGAGTAGTGGGCGATCGCAGCTAGAATTTGTCGTTCCTGCCCGTGGACTAATTGGTTTCCGTGGGGATTTCATGCGGGCAACCCGTGGTGCAGGTATCATGAACCACAGCTTCCTTGATTACCGTCCCTCAGCTGGCGAAATTAGCGCCCGCCGCAATGGAGTATTAGTCTCGTTTGAAGAAGGTGTAGCCACTGAGTTTTCTCTGAAGAATGCAGAAGATCGTGGTGTATTTTTCATCAAACCAGGTACTAAAGTCTACAAGGGCATGATTATTGGGGAAAACAATCGTCCTCAAGACATGGACTTGAACGTATGTAAGAGTAAACAGCTTACTAACATGCGAGCAGCTGGAGCAGATGACATCGTGCAGTTGCAAGCACCAATTGAGATGAGCTTAGAGCGGGCTTTAGAGTACATCGGTCCTGACGAAATTCTTGAGGTCACGCCTGAATCCATCCGCTTACGCAAGCTTACCAAAAAGTTTGCCAAGCGCTAACTATCAATTAAAATCAATAAATAAAGAAGAGCTGGCACTTTGTGTCGCCTCTTCTTTATTTATTTTGATGATATATTCATTTCTAAGGCTGTTTTCTAATCATTTACCTATGCATCAAGTTGTCATTGAACTATCTGGAAGTCGTAAGGTTCATGTCATTTCCGAACATGGAACTAAAGAGGAAGCTTTGGATAAATACATTAAACTTGTAGAGGCAAACAAAGGTTCCTCAATTACGAGTAACGGAAAGTATACAATTCGCACAAAGTCTGATTAGCGACAAATTGTGATTGGCAATCAACCTCTACTTCATGCACTTATCTGAATGCTATCGACTACTAGGAATTCCGCGCAATGCCACTTTAGATGATATCAAGGTTGCCTATCGTCGCCTTGCGCGAAAATATCATCCTGACGTAAATCCAAATGATCCTACTGCTACAGATAAATTTCGTCTTGTCCAAGAAGCTTATAAAATACTCAAAGATGCTGATAAGGTCGATGTGCTAAAGGAAGCTTTTACGAAAGAATCTTCAATGCGATCGCCTATGGCGACACCACCGCCTCAAAATCCTCCTAAAAAACCAACTACTCCGCCTAAGTCACCACAACCTCATCCCAAAATCAAGATTGAGGTCAAGCAAGTCAATAATCAAATCGATCCAATTAATAGCGATCCCGAACTAAAGCTCAAATTAGATTTGTTGCGGCGTGTGCAAGACTTGCTCAAGCAAAAAAAATATCTGGTGGCGATCGCAGTAGTCGAAGGGATGAGTGAAAGATTTCTTAATTCACCAGAGGTAATTCATTGGAAGGCTGTGACCTACCATCGTTGGAGCAGTGAGTTAATATTAGTTGGCAAATTGCGCGAAGCCGAGATATATCTCAAGAAAGCCCTGCATACTGATCCTAAAAATCGGGAACTTAGTTTTGAAGTTAGGCGAGACTTAGAGAGAGTTCAGAATCTTAAAAAATAAAAAAAGCAATTATGACTAACTTTTAATCTATTATTTTAATGCTAGTTTCCTGCTCTCGCAGTTGTCATTACTACTATAAAACTTTTAGCCTAAGCCCCTCCCTCTTAAAAGCTGGCGTTGCTGATTTAAGTATGAAGCAAAGATTTCTTAAAGCTTAGAAGTCAGACTTAGACTAACCTATAATTTCTGAGATTTATCTATTTCATACTTAAGCCAGCAACACCTAAAAGCTTTATAACACAAAAATAAGCTGCAATGCTTGCAGCTTATTTTTGTGTTATAAAATTATCTTTATAAAAATTAACCCATCTGACGGCGCAGAGCTTCTAGCTCTGCATCGATCGCTGCACCGACAGTTGGTTTCAATGCATCCGATGGTGGCAAAGCAACTTGAGTTGCAGGGTTCCCCGTCATCATTTTGGCTTTGAGTGCAGCTAGTTCATCGTCAACACCGCTACCAGATTCCAGTTGAGCAAACTGAGACTCAAGGTTGTCCATACCAAGCTCAGAGCTAGCACTTGCCTTAGCCTCAGCCATCAGTACGCGCTCTTCCATACGCTCAAAGGTTGCGGCAGCAGAGTTGGTATTCACTTTGCCCAACATATTATTTAGATTCTCTTGAGCTTTTGCTGATTGCATACGAGCTTTGAGCATCTCTTTCTTGGTTTTAGCCTCAGAAATCTTGCCTTCGATGGCAATTAAATTTTTCTTGAGATTTTCTACTTGTCCTGACTGTTGATCTAATCCAGACTTCAAAGTCGATGCTGAATCAGCATGGGTTTTCTTGCGGCTAAGAGCTTCCCGTGCTAGATTCTCATCTCCTTTTTGGAGAGCTAACATTGCCCGCTTTTCCCACTCTTGTGACTGAGATGCACTTTGATTATACTGCTGCTCTTGACGCTTTAGAGCCGCCATTGATTGGGCGACAGCTTGGCGCAATTGCACTAAATCCTCTTGCATATCGATGATTGATTGCTCCAGAATCTTTTCTGGATCTTCAGCCGCCGTAACCATTGCATTTACGTTGGACTTGACCACCATACCAATGCGATCGAGTAATCCCATAATCCCGTCCTTTGCGTTAAGGGGTAAATCATTTACATACTATCACGAACGAATTTGACTAATAGTTTATTCTTTAAGGAATGGAGGCTACAAACCCAAGCAGATTGTTTTCTTTTTACTCGCAAAGAACATATAACATCGAGATATGAATGTTGCATGTCTCTGGCCTTATTAATTTTTTGAATAGCAGCTCCGGGATTTGAACCCGGGACCTACGGATTATGAGACCGTCGCTCTAACCGACTGAGCCAAGCTGCCATCTTTTTTAGTCTAACATAGCTCATGTAGATATTTCAATTTTTAGAATGGAACTTCTGCTATATTAATTTTCAAATGATTCAGAACAGCCAAAAAGAAAAGGGCGTAAGTAGAGATCGGGTGACACTTGAAGAGCTAGCAGCATGAGCTGATAGCGGCATTAAAAACATTACTATTGCTAAGATACAACTTGTGATTAATTGACAATATTTCATAGTCTTATGAGAATAATCTTTACATTACTGGC
>JANXUJ010000181.1 GCA_025356295.1 Cyanobacteriota bacterium | reverse complement strand
ATAAATTTTTAAAAGCGCCGCGAAGCGGCGCTTTTAAAAATTTATCTGTACCACTTATACTATGAAGCAGCATTTTGAATTAAGGTGACTTTTTGTTCAGCTTTTTCGAGGTATTCGCGGCAATATTGCGATCGCTTCATGCCTTCTTCATAGAGAGCTAACATTTCGTCTAGCGCTGCTTCGCCATCATCAAGAATTTCGACAATTTGCTCTAATCGCTGCATTTGTTCTTCAAAAGATAGATTATTTAAGTCGGTCATATACTTTCTTGATTTTGGCTTTCTTGATTTTGGCTTTCTCGATTTTGACTTCGGCAATTTCTGATTGCCGCACGATTTCTACTCTATCAAATTCTGTTAGAGATTCATCGTTACGGATGAAGCGATCGCTTACTTTTAAGAGCGCAAAGCCGCGCTGTAATGGTGATAGTGGATGCAGTGATCGCAAATGCGCGGTGATACCTTCGAGCTTGATAGAAGAGTTACGCAGATGACGAGTTAGGGATTTTTGCATATCGCGATCGGCTTCATCTAACTGTTGGGCGCGATCATGGAGGCGATCGCCAAAGTTTTGTAAGACATAGCTATTGGTTAGAGAATCAAGACGTTGATGATAAGTTTGCATCTCAAATTGGATAGTGCGAGTTAAGCGATTTTCGCAAAGTGTAATCTGTTGCCATAATGTATCGCGATCGCATTGCGATACTAGCTCGGCTGCTGCTGTGGGTGTGGCAGCGCGTAAATCGGCAACAAAATCCGCGATCGTGAAATCTGTTTCATGTCCGACTGCTGAAATAATCGGAATCCGCGCATGATAAATTGCTTCAGCGACTTGCAATGTATTAAACGCCCATAGGTCTTCAATCGAGCCACCACCGCGCCCGACAATCAACACATCCGCATCAGTGTTTTGCAAACTAGCGATCGCCCTCGCAATCTCTTCAGGTGCATTTTCACCTTGCACAGTGGCAGGACAGAGATAAATCTGACAATGGGGCGATCGCCGATTTAGCGTGCTGAGAATATCTTGAATCACGGCTCCTGTCGGTGAAGTGACCACACCGATTTTGAGAGGCAAAGCGGGAATATCGCGCTTGCGATCTAGCTCAAAATATCCTCGTTCTGCTAATTCTTCCTTAAGTGCGGCAAAAGCTAGATATAAGTCGCCCTGTCCTGCGGCGGTCATGCGATCGCAATCGATTTGATATTTGCCCCGCGTGGCATAAATGGTTAGTCGTCCTTGCACGACCACTTGCATGCCACTTTTAGGACGAAACGACAAAGTGCGACTTGCCCACATGACTCCATCGATCTGTGCTGACTCGTCCTTGAGCGTAAAATAGCGATGTCCAGAGGCAGCAGTCGTAAATCCCGATATTTCACCTGTGACTCGCACAATCCCAATTTCATCACGCAACAAAAGTGCGATCGCTTGCGTCAAACTAGCTACTGTGATTGCGTCTTTAGCACTGTCCATAGAACTCGCTGCATATTTCCTATGAATAATATTTTGAATACTTTTTTTAAGTCTCTGACCTATTCTATGCTGCTTCTCACGCTCTTACCAGTCGTAGTCCAAGCTCAAAACTACGGCGGCAGCGCTGAAGACTATGGCAGCGACTTTTATCGAAATGAATCTCTAGTTCAGGCTCCTAGCCGTAACTCCAAACTAGCGGCTGGTTCGCTCTGGCGAGTTGTAGCAAGCTCTTTGAACTGTCGCCGTGCGGCAAGTCTAGATAGTTCTATCATTCGTAAATATCGAGTGGGCGTTCTCATAGAAGCAGAAGTCTATCGCGGCGGCTCTGATGAGGTACTGGTAAATCCAGTTGATAGTGATGGCAAGCCCTGGATGCCTGTGCGTGGTAAGAATGCAGAAGATGTATGTTATGTCCGCGCTAATAGTCTCTACATTAGCCCCATCAGCCCTAGATAGACATTTAATAAAATCCACAATTTACAGTGCTGTACCGTAGTATCATAAAAGTAGTTTAAGTAAAATATTTTTATATAAGAATTACGGTCAGTTGTGGAACTTTCTTTAAAGAGTGAATATGCGATTTTGGCAATGCTGGAGTTAGCTCATAACTATGCGATCGCCCAGCCTCTACAAATTCGTCAAATTGCTAATCAACAGAGTATCCCTGATCGCTATCTAGAGCAGTTGCTAGCCACACTCAAGCGTCAAGGTCTAGTCAAAAGTCAGCGAGGCTCTAAGGGTGGATATATTTTGGCGCGTGAGCCTAGAGAAATTAGTTTGCTGGAGATTATTCGCGGTATCGAAGGTAACGATCCGATCTCTGAACAGAAAAATGGTAAGCCAACTAATGAAAGTGCTTCTCTTTCTGTAATTCGGGAAGTATGGGAATCTTCGCAAACAGCGGCGGCTAATGTATTGGCTAGCTGCACGCTGAAGGACTTGTGCAATCGGCAACAACAGCGCCAAGTCACGACAAGTATGTATTACATTTAACAACGTAATAATTATCCAGATCGTGTGTCGCCCGCGAGGCGGGCGACACACGATCTGGGTTTTAAGGTTACTGCAAAAAGTTTAACTAAGTAGCGATCGCTTGAGAATTTATGTATCAATAAACAGATCGTTACCTTCTTGGGTAACCACAAAGTTGGCGACATCAGTGGGAGCCTTGCCCATCGCGATCATTTTTTTGGCAATACCAGGTAAGGGAATGCCCACGAATGACTCTACCCATTCAACATTTTTGCCAGTACAGATTTCAAACTTGGAACCATGGAAAGGGCAAGTAATTACGCCGTTTTCAAATTTACCCTTTGCCATAGGAAGCCCAAAGTGAGGACATTTATTGGCGATCGCGCAATGCTTATCACCAACTTTTGCCACGAGAATTGATTGACCATTGGCACTGGTTTTCAGGACTTTGTTAGCGATGACATCAGCAGTGGTAGCGATTTTGACTTTAGCCATAACGAAAGACTCCTAAGATACGAAAGATTTTTAAAGTTCTGAAAAATGCTTAAACAATCATACAGTAACTAACAAACCCAGCCAAAGAAGAGATATCTCTTCTTTGGCTGGGTTTAAAGCTAGTACCCAAAAATCAGACTAAAGAACGATTAAGTAAAAGTACTTAGTTGCGTTAATCTAAATTTATATCTACAAAGTTGCCAATCCTAAATTTCTTGATGACCACCTTAAACCTCCTGACATCCCCCACACTCAGTGTTCGTTCTTATCAACCGCTAAAGGTCATAGCCTTTGGGGATAGCTTAGTCTATGGGTATGGTGATCCTGTTAATGGTGGCTGGGTAGAACAACTGCGGCGGCGATGGATGGGTGCAGAAGCAGGGCATGTCCTCTATAACTTAGGTGTGCGGGGCGATACGGCTTCACAGGTCAATCAACGATTAGAGCAAGAGTTTTTAGTTCGCGGTGAACTCCGCAATAAGCTCCCCGATTTGATTATTTTGTCCGTCGGCGTGAATGATTCTCCACGAGTGGGTAAGCGCGGAAGTAGAAGCATGACTGATAGCGATCGCTTTACCTTAGAAATCATCAACTTACTCGACAAGGCACAGAATCTATGTCCAGTCATATTTGTGGGCATGGTTCCTGTTGATGAATCGAAAATGCCTTTTCTAGATTGTATGTACTTCAATCACGAAGATCAGTTCCGTTATAAAGAAGCGACTAAATTAGCTTGTCAAGTACGCGATATTCCCTATTTAGATATATTCGATCTATGGCAATCTCGCGGACAAACTTGGATAAGCGATCGCTTATCTCAAGATGGGTTACATCCAAATACATCTGGTTATAGCGCTCTCTTTGAAGATGTTCTCCACTGGCAACCAGTGATGCAATTAGAACAACTTGTCGCCATATCGTGATTTGGGTAGCGATCGCTACATCGCCACATCTAAACCCAGCAAAAGCCTTCATAGAATGCTATCCGCAAAAGGCAATCCCACAATGGATAATCTCACCGCTATTCTCAAAATTCTCTGTAAAGCCCTGCAAGTGGATATTAAAGTTCAGATTATTGCTTGTGCTTAATACTAGATTAGAATATAAAAAAACTACCACCTAAAAATATGATCGCGGCTAGAGAAAACTTTCCTCAGCTTACTTCTAAAGAATATTTTGCTTGGGAAGAGAAGCAATTAAACAAGCACGAATATATCGAAGGTGAAGTCTATGCCATGAGCGGTGGCAGTAGAAATCATAGTTTGATTGCGGTCAGATTTACCACTTTGTTTTCTAATCACCTAGAGGGAAGTAGTTGCGAAGTAGGCAACTCAGACCTACGGGTTAAGATTGTCAAAACCAATAACTACACTTACCCCGATGTCAGTGTCACCTATGACGATCGCGATAAAACTACCACTCAATACATTACTTATCCATCCCTAATCATTGAAGTTTTATCACCCAGCACCGAAGCTTATGATCGCGGTAGTAAGTTTAGACTGTATAGCCATAATCCAGTATTACGAGACTATCTATTAGTTAGCTCCACCAGCATCGAAATAGACCTCTATCACAAAAAAGATAATGGAGAATGGATAATTATTAACTACAAAGAAGGCGACATGATCGAGCTAAAAAGCATCAATCTTACTTTCGCGATCGCGCAAATTTATCGAGGACTTACACTAACAACAGAAACTGAGTAGATATGGCGCTGGCTATGCCCGCGTTACATCTATATTTTTTGAATTGGCGCAATTTTAGGATCGATGATTTTTTTTCCTTGTCCTGCAAAGGCAACTGCTAAATACATCTTGTCACCACTGCCCAGCAAATTTGAGACTTGACCTTCACCAAACTTTTCATGGATCACGCGATCGCCTACTTGCCAATCAATTCTGGGCTTAGGTTTCATCGAAGTTGACTTCACAGGAGGCACTGATCGGAGCGAACCTTTGACGCTGGTAGCTTCGGCACGTTGGCTTGCCTTGCTAATAAATTTATCGATGCCATGTCCTGTGAGGTATTCTTTAGGAAGTTCGGCTAGGAACTGTGAGGGGATCGCATATTCGCGATTGCCATAGAGACGGCGAGCTTGAGCATGACTGAGGAAGAGCTTCTCCTTAGCGCGAGTGATGCCCACATACATGAGACGGCGTTCTTCTTCGAGTGCCATCGGATCATTGATCGAACGGAAGCTAGGGAATAAGCCTTGCTCTAGACCGACAAGGAACACAACAGGAAACTCTAGACCTTTGGCAGCGTGGAGCGTCATCAGCGTCACTTTTTCGGCATTCTCACTGCTGTCATCGAGGCTAGAGGCAAGGGCTGCATTAGCTAAAAAAGCATCAAGAGAAGCATTTTCATTCTCTTCGGCAAATTGGACAGCCGCGTTGTAGAGTTCTTGTAAGTTGGCAATGCGATCGCTAGCTTCATCATTATTTTGCGCTTTCAGTTCATCGACATAGCCAGATTCAGCCAGTATGCCTTGAATAATTTCCGCAGCAGGAGTGACCGCAACTTTTTCTTGCCACTTCTGCATTAGTTCCACAAATGAGATCACGCCCTTCGCCGATCGCCCTGCCAGAGTTTTGACTGTGGTTTCATCGCTGATGATTTCCCAAATCGGCACACTGAGTTCTTGGGCGGCTTGTTGAAGCTTGTCGAGAGTCGCCTTACCGATGCTACGCTTAGGAACATTAATGATTCGCATCAAGCCCAATGTGTCAGATGGATTGGAGAGCAAGCGCAAATAAGAGAGCGTATCTTTAATTTCTTTGCGATCGTAGAACCGCATTCCACCGACAACTTTGTAAGGAATATTCCATCGCACCAGCATTTCTTCAAATGGTCGAGATTGAGCATTGGTACGATAGAGGATCGCAAAATCACCAAGATTAGTAACTGGGTTTTTAGCCTTGACTCGCCGAATTTGTTCAATCACAAACTGAGCTTCATCAACTTCATCTTCAGCGCGATATAGCTCGATCAAGTCACCATCTGGTCGAGTTGCTTTGAGAACCTTATCAATACGCTGTGTATTATTGTCAATCAATTGGTTGGCAATTTCGAGGATATTGGCAACTGAGCGATAGTTCTCTTCTAGTTTGATCATTGAGCCTGTATGAGCATCGGGCAAGCGATCGCCAAATGATTCTTGAAACTCCATTAAGATCGTGAAATCAGCCGAACGGAAACTATAAATCGATTGGTCAGCGTCCCCAACTACAAAAATGGAACGATCTTGCCAAGTCTGCTTAGTGTCATTAGTTGCCAGCAATCGAATCAAATCATACTGGGTACGATTAGTATCTTGATATTCATCAACGAGAATATGTTTAAAGCGATCGTGCCAATAATTTAGAACTTCAGGATTTTGTTGAAATAAGCGGACAGGCAAGAAGATTAAGTCATCAAAATCTAGAGCATTATTTGTGGCTAGTTGATTTTGATAGAGATTATAAACTTGCGCGATCGCGCGTTTACGGAATGACGAATCATCGCTCTGAGCCTCGTATTCTTCTGGAGTCCAGCCTTTATTTTTGGCATTGCCGATCGCAAAGCGGACAGACTTCGGTTCAAACTTTTTATCATCAAGATTAAGTTGATTAACGACAATATCTTTAACCAATGATTGCGCGTCAGAGTCATCAAAAATCGAAAAATTCTTTGCCCAACTTCTCCCATTACTATCTTTATACTTATCAATATCTAGGCGCAAAATCCGACAGCACATACTATGGAAAGTTCCCATCCATAATCCATCTTGAGCATAGCTATTAATATATTGTTTATAAACTTTTCGGCGGAGCTTATCCTGTTCCCATTCCGTAATTTCGCTTAACGGTTTTCCTAATTCTCTTTGAGCAACTTCTTGAGTTAATAGTGACTGGATACGCTCATTCATCTCCTTGCCCGCTTTATTCGTAAAAGTTACCGCTAAGATTTGCTCAGGCGCGACACCGTGATTAAGCATTAGGTTGGCAATTCGATAAGTCAATGTCCGTGTTTTTCCCGATCCTGCACCTGCCACCACGAGCATCGGACCATGAAGATGGCTAGCGGCTTTTTGTTGAGCAGGATTGAGATGATTTAAAAAGTTGGAACTCATGGGCGCAGGATCGAAAAACTTAGGTAGACTCTAATACAGTATGCCAAAAATGTTTACGCATACGGTTGAACAGTGGATATTTACTGCACACGCCCCAATTGTCTGAAGCCTTTAAACTCTTTTGCTGACCTCGATAGCGGCAATACGGTGAAAACGATCGCTCAAAAGTTCTGCACGAGTTGCGGGATGCCCCTATTGCTGGGTGGGCGTTATATTGTCGAGAAACCGATCGCTAGAGGTGGTTTTGGCGCAACTTTCCTCGCTCGCGATCGCTATACACCTGCGATGAAACGCTGCGTGGTCAAGTTATTGCAACCAATTGGGTTAACCAGTTCGCAGATGGATATTGCGAAGCAGATGTTTGAGCGCGAAGCAACAGTGTTAGAAGACTTGGGGACACATCCACAGATTCCTGATTTGCTTGCCTATTTTGAAGTGCAAGCGGGTAATGATGAATTTTTCTTTTTAGTCCAAGAATTTGTCGATGGTTTTACGCTAGAGCAGCTAATCGAACAGCATGGCGCGATCGCTGAAACTGATGTTTTAGAAATCATCAATAGTCTGCTACCAGTTTTGACATTTATTCATGACAAAGGCTCGATCCATCGTGATATTAAGCCTGCAAACATCATGGTACGCAAGTCTGATCAGACTTATTTTTTGTTAGATTTTGGTGCAGTCAAGCAAGTTGCAGGCGTAGTCCAGGGTCAAAAATCTACGGGCATTTTCACACCTGGCTATGGCGCACCCGAACAAATGCGCGGCGACACAGTATTCCCAGCTACTGACTTGTATGCTTTTGCGGTCACTTGCTTATATTTGCTAACTGGCAAGGAGCCTGAAGAATTATTTGATGGGAATCATAACAAATGGCAGTGGGATCGCTTTGTGAAGCTCAGTCCCAGCGTTGATCAGGTGCTGCACAAGATGCTAGAGACAGCCCCCAGCGATCGCTTTATTTCAGCAGCAGCAGTCCTTCAGGCTCTCAATGCTAAAACACCAGCAACATCTACTCATAAGACCAGTATTCAAGTCCCTGCACCCCTGCCTACTTTTTCACCTGCAATCAAAAAAACTGCGATCGCGAACAAAACACCTTGGCTACTCTCAGCACCAATTGTGACGCAGTTCATTGCGACCTTTCTGCTCGGAGTCGAAGCGATGCTGTTATGGCAAACAACAGTCGGTATATCCTTAATCGGAACTCCAGCTAGTTTAGTCACTTTTGCGCTTGTGATATCAGGGATCATCCTCCTGAGAGTCAGCACGATTCTTGACAACAAAGACTTGTCGGTATTTGTCAGCGTTAGCTTTCTGGTTGTCTGGGCAGTCCAAGTCTTTGCCAAACTAGCTGCATTCCAAAACTTTCCACAATGGATAGAAATTGCTCAATATTGTGGAATTACAGGATTTGGCGCGATCGCGATCATGGCATTTTTTCGATTGATCTTTCAATTACTATATTCACTTTTATAGTTTCACAGCTAAATTTCACATCTAAAAAATACATGATTTTTTTATGCGAAAAATTACCATTTTTTTGGCGGCAAATCAATATATTGCCATTTTGCCTGTGGAAAACCTGTGGAAAACTCATAAATTTCTGTGGATAAGTAGGCAATATCTGGGGATAACTTTGGGGAAAATGTGGAAAACTTTTAATAGGTATTTATACCCTGTGGAAAACTAGCCATTTTATCCACAGGTTTATCCACAGGCAAAAAACGCTAGAAGCCTGATTGAATATACTTTTACTAAAGTTATCCACATTTTCCACAGCCCCTACTACTACTATCTAAGATTTATTAAGTATTTAATATTAATTAATAGGTAAGACGAAAAAAAAATGAAGAAAATAATTCTGATTTTGGCAATCTAAAAAATTCTCGCGATGGTATGATTAGCATCCACAAATCAAAAACAAACAAAAACTAGAAAATTTGAAAAATGCGAAAAAAGTAAATCAAATTTCAAACATCTTTTCAATTCATGCTTTTTTCACATTTAAAGAACTCTTAAACTTTTCCATCGCGATCGTAAAAAGTTCCATAAAAATTTCATTTAAGTCTTCAAGTTACGCTCTAAGATAAACCTTCAAAAGAAAAAATTTAAGCCACACCACCTAGCTCAGAAAATACTTTCTCAACCTATGCGATTAGTCTGCCCTCAAAACCAACTTGCTGCCAATCTTGCCCTTGTCGGTCGCGCTGTCGCCTCTCGTCCCACCCACCCGATTTTGGCAAACATCCGACTAGATGCCGATAGCGCTAGTCAAAGCCTCGGTATGACGGCTTTTGACCTCAATCTCGGCATTCAGGTTTCTTTTGCGGCTCAAGTAGTCGAGGCGGGATCGATCACACTGCCTGCAAAGTTGCTCAATGACATCGTTTCACGCTTACCTGATGAAGACATCACCATCAATGTTGATGCCGATAACACGATGGTGTCGATTGTCTGTGGTTCGGGGCGCTATCAGATGCATGGCTTGCCAGTTGAGGAGTTTCCAGAATTACCTAAAATTGGTGAAGATGGCGAAACTACCTACTTGCCAGTTGAGTCGATGTTGAGTGGACTGGCTGCGACTTTGTTTGCGACTTCGGCGGATGAAACCAAGCGGGTGCTTACGGGCGTACATCTCACAGCTACTGCCGATCGCTTAGAGTTTGCGGCGACTGATGGTCATCGTCTGTCAGTTGTGCAGACAGGATTTCTTGATGCTGATGAGCCACCTGTGACGGGCGATACAGTCGCTACGAATCTGGAAGTAACCATCCCCGCTAGAGCCTTGCGTGAACTGGAAAGAATGCTAAATCAACAAACCGAAGGGGCGATCGCAGTTAAGTTTGATCGCGCTAATATGATTTTCCAAAGTGCTAATCAAATCTTGATTTCACGGTTGTTAGACGGTACTTATCCCAACTATCGCCAGTTGATCCCCAGTCAATTTGAGCGCAAAGTTACGTTAGAGCGCAAATTGTTCCTGTCAGCACTAGAACGCATCGCTGTCCTTGCTGACCAAAAAAACAACATCGTCAAAATCAGCATCGACTCGACAGGACAAGAAATTTCGTTATCAGTCGAAGCACCTGATGTCGCCGCAGGACGTGAGTCTCTACCTGCACAAATCTCAGGTGAAGATGTGGAAATTGCTTTCAATGTCAAATATTTGCTGGATGGCTTAAAAGCGTTGCCTAGTAACGAGATTCAAATCCAGCTAAATAATCCAACTAGCCCAGCTGTGCTTGTACCGATTGGTGCAACCAAAATGACTTATCTGCTGATGCCTGTGCAAATTCGCAACTAAGCATAATTAAATATAAAACCCTCAAAACCTGCACCGCCCGCGCAGAGGACAGTACAGGTTTTGGATTTAGTTTTTTTAGAAAGCAAAAAATCTTGTAGACTTGGTTGTGTATGGAATTTTTACCACCACCTTCATCACAACTGTCGCCGCGCATATCTCCTCGCAACTATGCTGAGGTAAGAGCAGAAATACGGCAAGATCGCTCTAATCAATCGTTGCCGATTGAGGTGCGATCGCAGTTACAGCTTTTTTTAGAAGCCTTGCCTGATCCTGATGCGATCGCGCGTCAACTGGTTAAATCGTCATTAGTTGCGCCATTAGTGGCTCAAGTGGGACCGATCAAACCAAATAGTCTGCCAAAGCCAAAGCCCAACGATAAGCCTCGCGTAGTCTTGCCGTCACCAAAGCCTAATGCAGATACTCAAGACATTAAACCCGTCTTGCTGGAATTAGCACCGTTGTTGCGTAACTTGCTAAAGGTCGTTAGCGATCGCCAAGAATATGACATCAACACGCAGATATTTGTAGCTGAAGGTAATGTTTTAATCAGGTACAAAAAGTCGGAACTAAAAGCTGATCGGGTGCAGCTGAATACTAAAACTCAAGAAGTTGTTGCTGAAGGCAATGTATTTTTTACGCGTGGTGATCAAAAAATACAAGGCTCAAAGCTTACTTATAACTATGGCAATGTTAAAGGCGAACTGCTCAAAGCTTCAGGTTCCGTTGACCTCGGTACTCTAGTTAACTCTGAAGTATCGCGATCGCCTTCTGAAGTTGCTAGCAACTCAATTATCATTTCGGCAACAGGAAAAAGTGACTCTGCCGATGGTCAGGTACGCCGCTTTGGATTTATTGCCGATCGCTTAATTATCAATGGCGATGCTTGGACAGCCGAAAATTTGCGGGTTACCAACGATCCATTTAGTCCGCCTGAACTAGAGCTAATCACTAGAAAAGCCACTTTAACGCCGATTTCACCGACTCAAAATCGCCTTGATCTAGAATCGCCCACACTTGTTTTTGATCAAGGGTTTTCGCTGCCATTACCACTCAATAGCATCACACTTGATCGCTTTCAAAGGTTTGCACCTGCCCTTGTGGGATTTGACCAACGCGATCGCGATGGCGCTTTTTATCAACAGAGCTTTGATGTAATTACCCAGCCCAATTTGAGCTTTCAGGTATCACCACAGCTGCTGCTGCAAAGGGCTTTTACGAGTCAAAAGGGACTATTATCCTTTGATCTTTTGGGAGTGGTAGCGACTTTAAATGGCGCATTTGACAATGGTCAGAGATTATCCGCTAGAGCAAGTTTATCTGGCTTAGATTTTACTAAACTTGATTCTATTTTACGAGCCAATGCTAGCTATCAGATTCCTGTGCTTGGCAACTATACTTTGCTCTCACAGTATGCTTTTCGCGATCGGGTTTTTAATGGCTCATTAGGTTTCCAAGACGTAAATAATATTGTTGGGACTACTTTATTGTCCCCAAGCTTTGTTCTAGGTGATTCCCAAATTTCTTTTAACTATCAAATCGCCGCTCAGTTAGTGGGAGCCTTACGGGATGATGCACAATCCAACACAGTCGGCTCATTACTTCGCTTGCAAGGTGCAGCGACGCTGAGCCGCGCCTTCTCTTTGTTTCGTGGTGAACCTGCACCCGCCGAAAGAGAGACAGGCTTGCGCTTTTCTCCTAAACCAATTGTCCCGAAGCTAGATGCCTTTGTCAGTTTGCAAGGTGTAAATTCTCTGTATTCAAATGGCTCTAATCAAGCGGCTATATTTGGAACTCTTGGCTTGTCTGGAGAGCTTGGTAATTTTGCTAAAGATTTTTTTGACTATACAGGCTTAACTCTTAGTTATACCCAAGCATTTTCTAGCGGTCGATCGCCTTTCTTATTTGATCGAATTGCTGATACGCGATCGCTGACCGCAGGGATCGTCCAACAAATCTATGGTCCGATTCGATTTGGGATACAGCAAAGTTGGAGTTTGGATAGTGGTAACTTATTCGATTCTGTGTATTCTCTAGAGTACGCAAGACGAACTTACGCAGTATTAATTCGCTACAACCCTAATCAAGGACTGGGCGAATTTTTGATTAGAATTAGTGACTTTAACTGGACACGCCCTCCTGCTAATGTGACCACAATCCAAAATGGAATAGAACAGCGTAATTAAAAGCGTGTGTCACCCGCTACGCGGGTGACACACGCTTTTAGGTTCTTAAGCAGGAATAAACTTTAGGGAAACTCCATTCATGCAATAACGTTCGCCAGTCGGCTTTGGTCCATCATTAAAAACATGACCCAAATGTCCACCACAACGACTGCAATGTACTTCAACTCTAGTCATAAATAATGATTTGTCAGTAGTCGTAGCGATCGCGCCTTCAATCGGCGCAAAGAAACTCGGCCAGCCCGTGCCGCTATTAAACTTAGTATCGGCTGTGAACAGTGGCAGATCACAAGCGGCACAGTTATAAGCGCCCTTGCCATATTCTTTGTCTAGAGGACTGGTTGAGGGGCGCTCAGTGCCATGCTTCCGCAAAACATTAAACTGCTCTGGGGTTAAGGCTTGTTTCCATTCTTCTTCAGTTTTCATGATTTTATATTTCCTAGTTGCTTTATTTAAGTCTAAGGCGATCGCTGAGTCTGTGGGGGCAGAATCGATAGATTGCGATCGCCAATATCGGGTCAGCCAAGCGCCACCGATGATAGCGGCTCCAGTTATTAACAAATCTCTCTTTTTCATTTAACCTATGCTTTATTTAGTAGTACTAATAGATCAGGATAAGCGCCGCTTATCCTGATCTATTTATTTAACCTCTTTTTTATTTAATTTCGGGCTCCTTGATTGCTCTAATTACATCTACGCAGATCACTGGCTCAATGGATGTGAAATCTATGGATGGCGATCGCGATCTACAGATCATCAATTACAGATCGCTAAAATATATTGCTAAAACATATTGCCAAAATATAAGGTTTTTACAGCTATTGCAGCTTGCAATCTAGATTATAATTGTAACAATACTTAAAGCTGAGTAATCACTTCAAACTTTAAAAGGTTATACAACAATGGCATTTGAACTACCATCTCTACCTTACGCTCAAGACGCTCTCGCCGCTTCGGGTATGTCTGCTGAGACTCTATCATTTCATTATGGTAAGCATCACGCGGCCTATGTAACCAACCTCAACGGTCTGATTAAAGATACTGATTTGGCTGACAAAACCTTAGAAGAAGTCATCAAGATTAGCTATAAAGAAGGCAAAGCGGGAATCTTCAATAATGCCGCTCAAGTTTGGAACCACACCTTCTATTGGAATGGAATCAAGCCTGCTGGCGGTGGCACTCCTAGTGGCTCTCTATTGGAGGCAATTAATGCTAGTTTTGGTAGCCTTGATAATTTCAAAACAGAATTTAAAAATGCTGGTGCAACTCAATTTGGTAGTGGCTGGGCATGGCTCGTTGCAGAAGGCGGCAAGTTGAAAATCACCAAAACTGCTAATGCCGAAAATCCTCTTGTTCACGAAGGTCAAGTACCTTTGTTGACAATGGATGTTTGGGAACATGCTTATTACCTCGACTTCCAAAATAGCCGTCCTAACTTCATGGCTAACTATGTCGAAAAACTAATTAATTGGGATTTTGTTGCCGCTAATTTCGCGGCTGTATAAAAAATCATTTCATTCAGATTTGAAACAAAAAGAAGCACCGCTTAGCGGTGCTTCTTTTTGTTTCAAATCTGAGTAGAATAAAGTATAAGCGATCGCATATTCGCTAATCTAGGTGAATACCATGCCCCTTTTAGAAATCAAAACTCAAGCTAAAGCTCAAATCCTAACGCCATTAGATACTTGGTTGACTGCGCCTTGGCAAGAGTTTGTCAACATTGCTGATGCTCCAGACTCCGCCAAACTCAAAAGCTATTATTACAACGGTAAGATGAGGTTTGAACCCATGTCCACAGGCTCCGATCATTCTAAAGACCACATGACCATCATTATGAGTGTTGGGCTGTTTGCAAGTCTGCAAAACATCCCGATCAATGGGCATGACTGCTGCTCCTATCGCAAAAAAGGATACACTGAGTTTCAACCCGATGCCTCTTATTATATTGGTGAAAAAGCCGATGTTATTCCTTGGGGAACCAGAATAATTGATCTCGATCAATATCCATTGCCTGATTTAGTGATTGAAATATCAGATACCTCGATCGCTGATGACTTAGGTGCAAAACGATTGCAATATGAAGATATGGGGATTGCCGAATATTGGATCGTGAATGTCCAAACCATGCAGATTTTTGCTTTCGCAAATGGTTCTGATGGTAGTATTCGGCGGATTAAAGAATCGTTAGTATTGGCAAGACTGAAGCTAGAAATCTTAGAGCAAGCTCTTCAGCGCAGCCGTCAAGAAAATCAGTCCGCGACTACAGGATGGTTAATGGAACAGTTTAAGTAGTTTGATTTCTCAAAACACTTCTGCTAGATTTTCAGCCAAGCAAAGATGTCGCTAGCGGTAATCTGCCATGTCTCCAATCCTGCCAAGAGAGTTAGGGGCTGCTGCGTTTTAGTTTTGGCAAAGTAAATTTGAGTTGTGCCGTTTTGAAAGATGATGATTGATTTGGTAGCAGGATCGATCAGCCATCCGATTTCGCTACCTTCCTTGAGGCAAAAGAGAATTTTTTCGATAACTAAAACAGAAGATTGATCGGGAGATAGAATTTCGATGATCCAGTCGGGAGGATGATTGAATTGGTTGCTAATTTCGCCATGAGCATCAAGGGGGAGATTTTGCCAACGGATAACGGCGATGTCGGCAACAATAGAGCGTCCTGCGAAGGTGCAGCGTAGTTCGGTGAGTGCAAGAGCTATTTGGGGTTCTTCGGCGATTAAATCGATCTCTCTAGAGAAACGGCTTTGCAGTCGGCTGTGTTTTCCTTTGGGTATGGGTTTTTGAGTAATGCTTCCGTGGGTGTATTCGCTAGCGGGTTGAGTTTCGGGAAGGGCGAGGAATGCTTCTAGTGAAAGAGTCTCTGGCTTTTTTAGGGTCGTTACCATTAGAGCTTTTTTCCGAATATTGTATGTAACTTAATATCTAACTTGATTTAATATCTAACTTGATTATAGAGCGAAAGATAACGATATAACAACTTGCCGATTGCCTGCAAAAATTGCTTAGAATGTAAGTACAGTGCGAATAGCTTCGCCTTTGTGTAGCATCTCAAATGCTTGATTAATCTGTTCAATCGGCATCACATTTGTAATCAAACTATCGATATCGATCTTCCCTTCCATATACCAATCGACTATTTTTGGAACATCAGTCCGACCACGCGCACCTCCAAATGCAGTTCCTTTCCAGACCCGACCTGTGACTAATTGAAATGGTCGAGTGCTGATTTCTTGCCCAGCACCTGCCACGCCGACAATCACACTCACGCCCCAACCTTTGTGACAGCATTCGAGGGCTTGACGCATGGTTTGAGTTCTGCC
Source organism: Cyanobacteriota bacterium (assembly GCA_025356295.1). Taxonomy (GTDB): domain Bacteria; phylum Cyanobacteriota; class Cyanobacteriia; order Pseudanabaenales; family Pseudanabaenaceae; genus Pseudanabaena. Next base: position 4,508 of record JANXUJ010000181.1, on the reverse strand, counting down.
GATACATTCAAATGTATAGTCAGCGCCGCCTTTGGTTAGGTCTACGAGATAGGGAACAAGATCGCCTTCCACTTCCATTGGATTTACAAAATGTGTCATCCCCATTTTTTCGGCAAGGGCGCGTTTTTTAGGATTAATATCTATGCCAATGATCATGTTTGCACCAACCATCCGACAGCCTTGGATTACATTTAAGCCGATACCACCTAAACCAAATACAACTACATTAGAGCCATATTCCACTTTGGCCGTATTAATCACGGCGCCGATACCTGTGGTTACACCGCAGCCGATATAGCAGACTTTTTCAAAGGGAGCGTCATCACGGATTTTGGCGAGAGCAATTTCAGGAAGAACTGTATAATTGGCAAATGTTGAGGTTCCCATATAGTGATGGATTTTTTCGCCATTAATCGAAAATCGACTGGTTCCATCGGGCATCAAACCTTGACCTTGTGTAATCCGAATTGCTTGACAAAGATTAGTTTTACCACTGAGGCAATAAGAGCAGTTCCGACATTCGGGCGTATAGAGCGGAATCACGCGATCGCCTGCTTTCAGAGAAGTCACACCTGCGCCGACTTCAACGACTACGCCCGCGCCTTCATGTCCGAGGATCGCAGGAAACAAGCCTTCAGGATCATCACCTGAAAGCGTAAAAGCATCAGTGTGACAAACGCCTGTGGCTTTGATTTCAACTAAGACTTCACCTGCTTGAGGAGGCGCTAGTTGTACGGTTTCGATCTTGAGGGGTTGCCCTGCGGCAAAGGCAACTGCGGCTTTAACGTCCATAAACTTTGCTTTTGGTGGTTTATTGTGTTGTTATTCTATTTTATCGCGTTTATTGCGTTGATTTTATTGTGACAAAATCATGGTGATCACCAACATAATTAAAGAAAGCTTTAAAAATTATTGACTTAAATTCTCAAATAAGTTTAAGATGATGCCTTGCTTTATTGCTATTAATTCTTTTTAGTGTGTCAGCTAGTCCTGAAAAATTATGGAAACTTCATTTGATCATAATCTGCCTGCGATCGCCTGCCACAATTTGCAGACAGATTATCAATCAACTTTGCAGCGTCCAATTTTGAATGGTATTGATTTACAAATTAATCATGGTGAGTTTGTCGCTTTATTGGGATTAAATGGAGCTGGTAAATCCACATTTCTCAAATCATTGGTCGGTTTAGTACCGATTAGTCAAGGTCAGGTTTATATATGCGGCACATTGGTCGAGCCGAAGCAGATTGGTAAAATCCGCAGAAATGTAGGCTTTCTATTTCAAGGCGGCAGTCTGGTTGACCAGCTTTCGGCTTTAGATAATATTTTGTGCGGTTGTCTGGGTGAATTGAATACATGGCATAGTCTATGGGGATTTCCGCCGCACGATCGCCGCGTGGCGATGCAGTTATTACAAAAACTTGGTTTGCAAGAACAGACTTATCAGAAAGCGAAACAGCTAAGTGGTGGGCAACGTCAGCGAGTGGCGATCGCGCGCACATTAATCCAGTCACCTCAGATTTTGCTGGCTGATGAACTGACCGCAGGTCTAGATGTAATCGGCATTGACCAGATTATGACTTGTCTCGCTGAGATGAATCGCAAAGGATTGACGGTGGTGGTAGTGCTACAGGATTTGGCGATCGCGGCGAAGTATGCACAGAGAGCAATTATTTTGCAAGAAGGAAGAGTCATGTATGATGGCGGCTGCCCAAATATTGAAAGACAGTTTGCCAACCTCCAAAATCTATCTCAACCTGCTGCTGTCGCCTAATCAAAACTCAAATCTAGAGATGTAAATCGCCTGAGTAGCAGCAGGTCCCGTCTCTAGTTAATTAAAAGATAGTTTTAAGATAGGCGGCGCGAAGCGCCGCCTATCTTAACCTCTGATCAGTACCAATTACAAAAAGCTGTGATGGATTGAGATATATTTGAAGTGGCAAGGGATTTTGTTGAATGATTAGCCATTTTTCTGTAAGTATTTCTGTTTGCAGGTCGTAATCCCCATCGTGATCAGGAGGATGATTGAGCTTGAGATAGATAGTCACGAAATGAGGCGTTTCACTGGTGCGGACTAGCCAACAGGGAAAGCTGTTGACTTTGCTCAAATGATCTATTGACCAATCAGTTGGGAAGACTAGAGCATGGCTATGGATGCCGATATGGGTGGGTTGATGCGTTAGATTCAAGTTGTCTACTTCTAAACTGCAATTCCAGTCTAGAGCCTTGATAGTGCGATCGCCTGTTCTCTCAGCGCGTGAAAAGTTTTTGCAGCCTGTGAGTTTGGCGGCGGCAATGCTAGTGGGGCGATCGCCTATATCTGACTTTTCACCGTAATCAATAACTTTACCGCGTTCTAAAATCATGAGACTTTGGCAAATCCGATAAGCTTCATTGATATTGTGTGTCACAAATAGAGTGAGTCCTGAGTAATTACTTAAAACTGAAATTAATTCTCGTTCCATTTGACTGCGTAGATGTGTATCGAGAGCGGAAAATGGTTCATCAAGTAATAAAATATCAGGCTGACTAATTAAGGCTCTGGCGAGGGCGACCCGCTGTTGCTGTCCACCTGATAGCTGATGTGGATAGCGATCGCCTAATTCTGACATCTCGATCATGTTTAATTGTGCGGCGATAGATAGCTTCTTTTTGACTATAGATATATCTCTTGGTAAACCGAAGCCAATATTTTCGGCAACAGTTAAATGTGGGAATAGTGCATAGTTTTGAAATAGAAAACCGACATGGCGATCGCTACTTGACAAGTTAATATTTTGATCTGAATCAAATAAAACTTTGCCATTGAGAATAATCTTGCCACTGTCAGGCTTCTCTATCCCTGCGATACAACGTAATAACATACTCTTGCCAGCACCTGAAGCGCCTAAGATGCCGATAGAGAGATTATTAGAGATATCTGTGCAATCGCAATTAATCTGTAAACTAAATTCAGAAAGATGTTTTTCTATTTCGATTAGTAGTCCTGTTCCTGTGGAAGAAATATTTTTTCTCCCGTGGGAAAAGGGAAGCAAGAGTTTATCTCTTTTGGAGAGATAAGTTGGCGTGAGCGTAAATTTTTGCGACATCATCCATAACTGCGTCACGGCGATCGCTGAAAATGAGATTGATAAGATTAGCGCTGTCCAAATCCATGCTTCTTGTGTATCGCCCGCCTCGACTGCGGCATAGATGGCGAGGGGCATCGTTGTTGTCTCATGGGGAATATTTCCCGCCAACATTAAGGTCGCACCAAACTCTCCTAATCCCCTCGCAAAAGCTAGCATCGCACCTGCGAAAATCCCTGATGCGGCTAAGGGCAAGGCGATTTGAGAGAACACTCGAAACTCCGAGGCTCCTAGTGTTTTGGCGGCTAATAATAAATTGCGATCAACTTGCTCAAAGGCTCCTTGGGCAGTCTTATACATCAATGGAAAAGTCACAACTACCGCCGCTACCACACCCGCATACCAAGTGAAAATAATATTAAGATGCAATGTTTGCAGCAACTTACCAAATACACCATTTTGACCGAATAGTTGCAATAACAAAAAGCCAACGACTGTCGGCGGTAAGACTAATGGTGATAGTAGAAGTACATCAATTAGAGATTTCCATTTGCCTCGATAATTTAGTAAGCCATAAGCTGCTGAAACTCCTAAACAAAAAGTGATCGCGATCGCTAAACTCGATATCTTCAGCGATATCCACAATGGTGAAAAATCAAAGGGTACTGAATCCATGTTTTTCAAATATTAACTTGGCAGGTTCACTGACCAGAAACTGAAGATAAGCTTTGGCTGTTGCTTTATTTTCACTTTTTTGGAGAATCGCGATCGGATAGACAATTGGCTCATGCAACTCAGCATTAATCGTTTGCACAATTTTGACTTTGTTTGATGTTTTTGCATCGGTGGCATAAACAATACCCGCCTGAGCGTTACCCGACTCCACAAATTGTAAGACTTGACGGACGTTGTTTCCTAACACTAATTTTGATTGAACTTGTTCCCAAATGGTTGATTTTTCACCTGATTTTTTTAATGCTTGCTCAGTATATTGACCAACAGGCACAGTCCGCGGATCGCCGATCGCGATGCGTTGAATATCGAGGTTAGTTAAATTCTCTAAGCTAGCGAACCCGTTGCCATTAGACGAGTTGGGAACGATCAGAACTAAACGATTAGATAAGAGATTGCGGCGAGTATCGATCAGGATAAGATTTTTTTTCTCTAGTGCATCCATTTGTTTATTGGCTGCCGCAAAGAAGACATCCACTGGTGCACCATTCTCGATTTGTTGTTGTAATGCTCCAGAACTAGCAAAGTTATTACGGATCGTGGCTTTTGGGTTGTTTTGACTATAGAGCCTTGTGATCTCGGTTAAGGAATCCTTGAGACTAGCGGCTGCGGATACGGTTAATTGTTGATTTTCTAAGCTTTTAGGTTGTGGAAAATGGATGGCGATCGCTATATATACAATGGTGATTAAAGTTGCGATCGCTAAAG
>JANXUJ010000056.1 GCA_025356295.1 Cyanobacteriota bacterium | reverse complement strand
CGCACCACTAATTCTTGGCTTTATATGCCTATTTTTTTTTGAGTGGGAAGGAAGTAGCTAAGAATTGGTGCAGATTTAAAGTCAAAGAGATAGAATAGATAATATATTTATCATGTCTTAACAAGAATGTCAGACACCTTATGGCAAAAAATGGTGAAAACTGTATGGTAAAAACTGTGGTGGAGATATTACCTGTGGTAGAAACATTACCTGTGGTAGAAACATTACCGATTTTAGCGATCGCACCTGCTCAACTATTGCGGGGAAACGGGATTTTATCGCAACTCCCGAAGTATTTATCACGCTATGGCAACAAGGCTCTAGTGATTGCGGGAAAGACTGCCAACCAAGTTGCAGAAATATATCTGAGCAATACTGATCTAGAAATTATTTATGCTGAGGCGATCGCTGATTGCACCGATCAAAATCTGGCGATGTTGCGTCAACTTGTGCAGCAAGAAAGTCCTGATGTAATTATTGGCATCGGTGGGGGCAAAGTTTTAGATACAGCCAAATTAATCGCCCATCAGAGCAAGTTACCAATCATCACAGTTCCCACAACAGGCGCAACTTGTGCGGCTTGGACAGCTTTGAGCAATGTTTATAATGCTGATGGCGCTTTTGATTATGACGTGACCCTCGATCGCTGTCCTGACATGATGATCGTTGATTATGACCTCATCGCTACGGCTCCTAAACGCACACTCGTTTCAGGAATCGGTGATGCGATCGCTAAGTGGTACGAGTCATCGGTCAGCAGTGGCAGCAGCGAAAAAACATTGGTGATCGCCGCTGTTCAAGAAGCAAGAATTTTACGCGATATTTTATTTCAAAAGTCGGCTGAGGCGATCGCTGATCCCAATGGTCAAGCATGGCATGAAGTGGTTGATGCTACCGTGTGTCTAGCAGGAGCGATCGGCGGACTCGGTGGTGCGAGTTGTCGCACAGTCGCCGCTCATGCTGTCCACAACGCGCTTACGCATTTACCTCAAGCTCACGGCATCTTACATGGCGAAAAAGTTGCTTATGGCATCCTCGTCCAGCTTCGTTTAGAGGAGTTTCAAGGCAATCAACTAGCTGCCTCGTCACGCCATCAACTACTAAAGTTTTATCAAGAAATTGGCTTACCAACTTCTCTAGTTGATCTTGGTTTAAGCCAAATCACGATCGCGGAATTAGAGCATATTGCTGAGATTGCCTGTCAGACTAACTCCGATATTCATCGCTTACCATTTAGCGTTTCACCGAGCCAAGTTCTTGCCGCGATGGTATCTACGACTGGCGCGATTCTCACAACTGCGTGACTGATCTCGGTATAGAAAGCTCATCCCAATGAATCAGGAAGCCAGTGTTGTATGCGTAGCATCAACGTTTGGTAGTTCACACTACTTATCTAACAAAACAAAAAAGCCTCGCAACGCGAGGCTTTTTTGTTTGCACTAATTGTTTGCATTAATGGACGCTTGGTAACTCGATCGCGATCGCTTGCTGTTGCATCTTTTTGAACACGTTATAAAACCCATTCGCTCGCGAAGGTGTAAGACTGGCGACTAGCCCTGTATCTTTAATGAAATCAGGCGTGAGTAATTCAATTTCTTTTTGGGTCAGCCCACTCATGCAAAGTGATAACAAGCCTAAAAATCCTTTACTAATCAATGCGTCTGAGTCGCCCGCAAACACAACTCGCTCATTTGCATCTAGTTTAGCTACTACAAACACCTGTGAAACACATCCCTGTACTTTGTTTTCAGGTGTTTTGAGGTCATCAGGAAACTCGGCTAGCTTCTTCCCATATAAAATCAACTGCTCGTAACGTTGCTTCGGTTCGGTGAGTCGTTGAAATCGCTTGACAGTGCGATCAATTGCTTCGGGTAAATTGGTTGGACTTGACTGCATTTGCTTTGAGAATCTGGTATCTATTTCAGTCTAACCGATCAGATAGAAACAGCGCTCTGCACTATCTCTACAGCGCTTTGCGCTGAATTAAAACTTTTATGTACTAATTTAAGCTTCAATAGGCTGTATCTGATTTGAACCTTTTAGTCATAGGTGAATGTCTAAACCAGCGTAATTAGTTAAAAGTCACCTCATGAAAAGCTTAATTTTGCCAATTCTCGCAGTTACTTCTGTCGTCAGCGCGATCGCATTTCTCAATCCCAGTTCAGCATCAGCAGGAACAATCCGCGATCGTGAAATCAATCAACAACAGCGCATCTATCAAGGGGTGAAACAAGGTGAAATCAGTCAGAAAGAATATCGCAATCTAGAAATTCGCGAAGCAAAAATTGCTGCCGAACGCCGTGCTTTTCTCCGTGATGGTAATTTGAGTACCAGAGAGAAATTGCGTCTAACTAACGATCAGAACCGTGTTTCTAATGCAATTTATCGCGATCGCCACGATTAATTTTGCGGATAACTTTGGAAGAGCGCACATTGCGCTCTTAGAGCCAAGAATATAAAAGTCTCGCGCTGCGAGACTTTTATATTCTTGTTTTGTATTCTTGGTGTAGCCGCGTAGTGAAATCCGAATAGTGACAAAGGTTAGCTGTGATTAGATATCAGTACAATAGACTGATAGTAAATCGTAAACACAAATCATGATCCCAACCGTAATCGAACAATCTGGTCGTGGCGAAAGAGCTTTTGATATTTTTTCGCGTCTGCTACGGGAAAGGATTGTATTTTTGGGACAACAGGTTGATGACAGTATTGCCAGCATCATCGTTGCTCAGTTGCTCTTCTTAGAGGCTGACGATCCTGAAAAAGATATTTTCTTATATATCAATTCCCCGGGTGGGTCTGTGACCGCAGGGATGGCGATTTATGACACGATGCAACATATTCGCCCTGATGTTTCCACAATTTGTGTCGGCTTGGCAGCTAGCATGGGCGCTTTTTTGCTCACAGGTGGGGCAAAGGGTAAAAGGCTGTCGTTGCCACATACGCGGATTATGATTCACCAGCCGCTCGGTGGGGCGCAGGGACAAGCGACTGATATTGAGATTCAAGCGAAAGAAATTCTTTATCACAAGAGTCGGCTGAATGAGTTGATGGCTTTGCATACAGGTCAGCCGATCGAGCGCATTACTGAGGACACCGATCGCGATTTCTTCATGGCTCCGACTGAAGCAAAAAATTATGGACTGATCGATGAAGTTGTTAGTCAACGTCCAAAATTTGAAGTGGCTGCGTAATTTTTCTGATTTTTCTAATAAGATGGCTCACATAGTGAGCCATCTTATTTTTTAGATAGTCTTAAATACTTTTGGGTGTGTGTGGAGTTTAATTTATGAAATTGTTTGGTACAGATGGCATTCGTGGTCATGTTGGTAGCTTTTTGACGGCGAGTCTGGCGCTAGAGGTGGGGCTTAGTGCGGGCAAAATTTTAAAAGATCGTGCCGATCGCGATGCTTGTGGTCAATGTCATAATTCGCAAAAGGCAAATGTGATTGCGATCGGGCAGGACTCTCGGACATCGGGTGACATGCTATCGGCGGCAATTTCGGCTGGTTTGACAGCAGCGGGTTGGGATGTTTGGCATATCGGTTTGTGTCCTACGCCTGCGGTGGCTTTTTTGGCAGCAAATTCACCCGAAATATTTGGCGGGGTGATGATTTCCGCGAGCCATAATCCACCTGAAGATAATGGCATTAAGTTTTTTGGCGCAAATGGCACAAAGCTTTGTGGTGAGACGCAGCAAGCGATTGAGGCGGTTTTGGAGTCGCGCAGCCAGACAAATCAGGCTAACTCTTCAACATCTTGGGGCAAATATCATGAAAAATCGCACTTAATTGATCGCTATCAAGCTTCTTTGGAAAACTCGATCGCTACAAATCTAAGCGGTCTCAAAGTAGTCCTAGACCTCGCGTGGGGATCAGCAACACGGGTTTCGTTAGAAGTATTTCGCAATTTGGGTGCAGAGGTAATTTGTTTGCATCAAGAACCAAATGGCGATCACATTAATGTCAATTGCGGCTCTACTGATCTCGCACCTTTGCGAGTTGCCGTGAAAGAGCATGGCGCAGATATGGGCTTTGCCTTTGATGGTGATGCCGATCGCGTACTTGCGGTTGATAGCAATGGACGGGTTGTCGATGGCGATTACATCTTGTATCTATGGGGGCAAGAACTGCTTGAGCATAATCAGTTACCCGATAGTGCAATCGTTACCACGGTAATGGCAAATCTTGGCTTTGAACTAGCTTGGCAAAAACTTGGTGGCAATCTAGTTCGTACGGCTGTAGGCGATCAATATGTTCATGCAGAAATGGTGCGATCGGGCGCGATGCTCGGCGGTGAACAGTCGGGACATGTACTCTGTCGTCACTATGCTGTCAGTGGTGATGGTTTGCTCGCGGCTTTGCATCTCGCCGCACTTGCTAAGCAAAAAGCCCCGCTCGCTGAACTGATGGATCAGAGCTTTCAGCCTTTTCCGCAGTTGCTCAAAAATGTTCGTGTCGAAGATCGGGAGCTGCGCCGCAATTGGCAATCTTGCGATGTGTTAGTGCAAGCGATCGCTTTAGCCGAGCAAGATTTAGGCGATCGGGGTCGAGTTTTGGTGCGTGCATCTGGCACAGAGCCTCTGATGCGGGTAATGGTCGAAGCAGAAACTTTGGATTTAGCGCAACATTGGACAAATAGCCTAACAGGATTGATTGAGAAACAGTTTGTTAGAGCCTAAAGTTATTTAAAATCAAAAGGAGCGCTTAGCGCTCCTTTTGATTTTAAATAACTGTTAGATAACTTTTGAGTGCAGCGGCTATCCCCATGAGTGATGTTCAAGCCTTCAGCTATGATCCTGACATTCTAGGCAATCACCTTCTGGGCGATCAGATTATAAATAATCTTGATGATGTGATCTGGTCGCTAGCTTTGCCTAGTCTCACACCGATCTATTTCAACGCTGCTGCCACGAGGGTTTATCAATGCTCATCTGCTGAGTTAATTGCTAATAAACATCGCTGGTTTGAGGCGATCGCTACTGATGATCAGCCACAGATGCAAGAGTCGATCGCGCAAGCAAAAGCATTAGGCGCATCCCAAATCACCTATCGCATTTGTCAGCCTAATGGAGAAATGCGTTGGTTCTCAGCAAGGTTTAAAGCATCAAAAGATGCTTCAGGTTTTTTAGTGCGTCTAGATGCGATCGCCAATGATATCAGCGATCTGCAAAACTCCAATAATGCGCTCCAGAACTTAGTCAGCGATCTCAAATTAGCAAAAGAACTTTTACTCAAGAGTGACACTCACTTAAAGGCTGCCCAGCGTATTAGCAAAATAGGCAGTTGGGAGTTCGATCTTCAAACAGGTCAAGTAATTTGGTCAGAAGAAGTTTTTCGTATTTTTGGACGCGACCCTAGCATCAACGCGCCAACTTATCCAGAATTACAGAACTATTTACATCCAGATGATTGGGAATATTTTGCTCAAACTGTCCAAAATGCGATCGCAAATTGCCAATCTTATGATGTTGATTATCGCGTTTATTGGGCTGACGGTACTTTGCTTTATGTATCGGCGAGAGGCGAAATTATTTGCGGTTCTATGGGACAAGCCACCCAACTTATCGGTACTGTGATGGACGTGAGCGATCGCAAAAAAGCGGAGCAGGAACTCCAAAATCTCACCGATCGCTTGACGCTAGCATTGAAATCAGCAGCAATCGGCATTTGGGAATGGGATATTGCTCATAACTGTCTCATTTGGGATGAGCGTACTTACGAGCTTTATGGCTTTACTCCTGATCCTTCCATCAATGCATATTCAGCTTGGGCGAGTCGCCTACATCAAAGCGATCGCGAGATCGCGGAAATAGCCGTGCAGCTAGCATTAAATGGCGAAAAAGACTATGAACCTGAATTTCGGATCGTGTTACCCAATGACAACATTCGGTATTTAAAAGCCTATGCGCTTGTGCAGCGAAACGAAAAGGGTCATCCTCAGCGCATGATCGGCATTAACTTTGACATCACTGATCGCAAGCTTGCTGAAGCCAAATTAAACCATAGTCACGAGCTACGCGAAGCTATTTTTAATGAGTCAACCGATGCGCTATTTTTGGTTGACTCGCAAACACTATTGACTGTTGATTGTAATCGTCAAGCAGTACAACTTTTTGAAGCGGCTGACAAGTCCGAATTAATCAATATCGAAGGACATATTCTTCAGAGATATCAGTTTTCTGATCAAGAACTTGCGACTATTAGCTCAGATATTGAAACTCAAGGATTTTGGAGTCGCGAAGTTGAATATATGAGCCGTCAAGGTCGATGTTTTTGGGGTAATCTGGCCGCTAAACCAATTATGATCGCAGGACGCACAGTCAACCTAGTCCGCGTAACTGACATTAGCGATCGCAAACTTGCCGAAGCCAAAATTTTGCAAACATCGCGTCAATTAGAGAATACCAATCGCGAGTTAGAATCTTTTTCCTATTCTGTCTCTCATGATCTGCGTGCGCCTTTACGCCACATGAATGGATTTGTAAATGCTTTGCAACAACGGCTCCAAAAGCACGAAGCGTTAAATGACTCCAAAGTCTCTCACTACCTGCAAGTGATTGAGGGCAGTAGCCAAAAAATGGGTCACTTGATCGATGGCTTGCTGACCCTCTCGCGTTATGGGCGGCGATCACTAGAGTTACAACCCGTATCGATTCGCGAACTCGTAAATGAAGCAATCGAGATTATTCGCGCTGATCCTCACCACAACCGCTTAGTAGAATTTAGGATCGGCGACTTACCGACTGTCAGAGGCGATCGCATACTTTTGCAACAAGTTTTTAATAACCTGATCGCCAATGCCATGAAATTTAGCCGCAACCAGTTGCAACCCTGTATCCAAATCGACAGTCTGCCCGATCATACAATCAAAATTAAAGACAATGGTGTGGGTTTTCAGATGGAATATGCTGATAAACTCTTTGGAGCTTTTCAGAGATTGCATAATGAAAAAGAATTTGAGGGTACTGGCATTGGTTTAGCGATCGTGCAGCGGATTATTCAACGTCATGGTGGCTCGATTTGGGCTGAAGGATATCCTGATCAAGGCGCAATCTTCTTTTTAAAAATATGAAAAATAATTTAAAAGTTACAGCGCTCTGCGCGGATATAAAACCCAAAGAGATTTTTGAAAGTGCCGCGAAGCGGCAC
>JANXUJ010000054.1 GCA_025356295.1 Cyanobacteriota bacterium | reverse complement strand
GGTCGCCCGCGTAGCAAGCGACCCACGCTTCTAGGTTTTGGTTTTAGTTTTATGAAAATATATGGAATTGACTTTACTAGCGCACCTAGTAAAATAAAAGCGATCGCTTGTGCAGAAGCTTGGCTAGACACAGATATCTTGAATGTTGAGAAGTTCTATCGATTTACTAACTTTTCATCATTTATGGACTTTCTCAATCAGTCATCAGCTTGGATTGCAGGAGTTGATTTCCCACTTGGGCAACCGCGCAAATTGATCGAAAATTTGCGATGGGGAACAACTTGGGCAGAATATGTAAATCGCGTTGGGCAGATGACTAAACAGGAATTTGTCGAAGCTTTAAATCAATACCGACAAGATCGAGCGATCGGCGATCGCGAACATTTGCGGCAGACTGATCGACTCACAGGTGCAATTAGCCCGATGAAAGTCTATGGTGTGCCTGTGGGCAAAATGTTTTTTGAAGGCGCACCGAGATTTCTGCAAGCAGGATTTAGTATTTTGCCTTGCCATCCCACTGCCGACCCACGCATTGCGATCGAGATTTATCCTGCCCTAATTGCGCGAAATTTAATTGGCAGACAAAGCTATAAATCTGACGATAAGCGCAAACAGACTAGAGAAATGCAGCTTTTACGAAAAGAAATAATTAATCAAGTACGATCGCCTATCTTCAAAGAAAAATATGGCTTCATAGTGCAGATTAGCGATCGCCTTGCAGCAGAATGCAATCTTGATCCTTCAGGTGACACTTTAGATGCCATACTTGCCGCCATTCAAGCCGCATCAGCATCTCGACAACTAAACTATGGGATTCCTGAAACTTGCGATCGCCTTGAAGGATGGATTTGCGCTTCTGCTCTATAAAGTCTTCTTTATGAAGGAGGTTTTATAAAGAGTCGATCGTTTTTCTCATCAAATCTTTGATAAAAGGCACATCTTGCTGAATCAACTCCCACAAAGTATTTAGATCAACTTCTAGATAGCCAAACATCAAGCTATCACCGACACTTGTTAAATGTCGCCAGTTGATTTGCGGGTATCGATCCATAAAACTTATGGGCAACCTTCTTACGGTCGCACCGATAATGCCAATTGAGCGCTCAACGGCAAAAATTGTTTTTTGATCGCGACTAAATTCCAAAAAATCTAGCCCTGCGACAAACGACTCGGTTGCCGCGATCGCTTCTAAAATGTCATGTATTTGAACTTCTAGCCGATGGTTATTATTTTCTATTTCCGCAGGAATACTCACTTCACTTATTTCCATTAGTTGTCTGCCTGAAAGAATTTTAACTTAGCACTTATGAATTTAGTCATTTTGGTTAAAACATAAAACCGACCCAGTAAAAGCGGAGCTTTGCGCCGCCTTTACTGGGTCGGTCTAGTTTAGATAATTTAGATAATTGTGTTGTCAGGAATAACTGCATTTTTGACGACAACAACAATGCCATTGCAAATGCAATAACCTTGATCCTCACGATTTATATCTTGGATGCGATCTTTGTTGATAATCTGCACGTTTTTGCCAATCCGCGCATTCTTGTCAATGATCGCGTGACGAATAATCGTATTTTCGCCGATCCCCATGGGGACTATGTTGGTTTCGAGGTCAGTAATGCGTTTCTCTTGAGGCTGATAAAAATCACAGCCCATTAATAGAGTGTCTTCGATTGTGCAATCAGCTTCTACATGCATCCGAATCCCGACCACTGAGTTAGTAATTGTCGCTTGCAGAAGGAAACATCCTTCCCCAATGATGGAATCTTTAATTTTGCAGTCATGCACTTTGCTAGGTGGCAGATACCGTGCGCGCGTGTAAATCGGTTTTTTAGTTTCGTAAAAATTAAAGCCAGTCGCAGGATGACGAGTTAAAGCGAGGTTAGCTTGATAAAAAGACTCGATTGTACCAATATCTTCCCAATAGCCATTGTATAGATAAGCTTGCACATTCATATTATGAATTGCGGCAGGGATGATCTCTTTGCCAAAATCTGTATGCTCAGGATTGTCATTGAGCAGCTTCATCATTGCTTGCTTGTTAAATACATAGATACCCATTGAAGCGATAAAAGGATTCGCGATCGCTTCCTCTTGATTTAAACCAAGTTTAGTGGTGTCAACACGCATTTCATCTAATGCTTCACCTTTTGGCTTTTCGAGGAAGTTGATTACTTTGCCTGTGTTGTCAGTTTTGAGTAAACCAAAGGCGGAAGCTTTCTTTTGATCAACTGGCAGCACCGACAGAGTAATGTCTGCCCCAGTTTGACGATGATGTTCGACAAACTTTTGATAATCCATGTTGTATAGATGATCGCCCGATAGGATCAAGTATTCATCGACATCCCATGACTCTAAAAGCCATGCATAGCGACGTACAGCATCGGCTGTGCCTTGAAACCAATCTGGACTATCGGGTGTCTGTTGGGCGGCGAGGATTTCGATAAAGCCATCAGAATAAGAGGCGGGGCGATAAGCTTGATTGACGTGACGGTTAAGTGATGCGGAGTTAAACTGCGTCAAGATATAAATCTTTTCAATGCCTGAGTTGATGCAGTTGCTTACAGGAATGTCGATCAATCGATATTTGCCTGCTACGGGGACAGCGGGTTTAGCGCGTGTTTTGGTGAGGGGATATAGTCGGCTTCCCTGTCCACCGCCCAGAATGATCGCCAGTACATTTTTCATAAATTCTTCGGATTATCTTGGCTTTTTTATTTACATACTTTTCTGAATGAGAGTATTCTCCATCTTTGCGGGGATCGTTGGCAAGCGATCGCCATTAAAGTTGCAAATTTGTTCAAAAATTTGCGGGAACATCGTAAAAAATAAACTGGAACATCTTAGAAATAAATACGTCTAGACAGGTTAAGTTTAAATCTAGGCGATTAGGGCGGCTTCGGTATGCTTGCAAAAAAAATATTGATTAATTTGGGTTTGCTGCTAGGTGCGATCGTCTGTCTGCCACAGTTGGCTGCTGCTACCGAGCGACCCGTTTTTGATATGCTCCTCGTCAGGCTTGCCGCTTCCCCAGATCAGCAAGCATCGCAGAGTGCGATCGCCAAATTACGCGAGCTTAAAAATTTTGGGGTAGATGATTTTTTGAGTGTTTATCAGCAAGATTTACCTAATAACCCTCGATTAAGAACTGTTTTAGATGCAATTTGTCAGCAAAAAGATTGTGACGTATCACGCTTGTATTGGTACAAAGATTTAGAAGCGGCGAAGATAGCGGCAAAAGAATCTGGTAAACCGATCTTGTCTTTGCACTTGCTGGGCAATCTCAATGATGAGCTTAGTTGTGCGAATAGTCGATTTTTCCGTACCGCCCTTTATCCCAATGCTGGAGTTTCCAAGTTATTGCGCGATCGCTTCATTTTACATTGGCAGTCCGAGCGCCCTGTGCCGAAGGTGACGATTGATTTTGGGGATGGTCGTAAACTGGAGCAGACGCTGACTGGCAACAGTGTTCATTATGTTCTCGATAGTGACGGTCATCCGATTGATGCAATCCCAGGACTGTATAGTCCCCAAGCTTTTATGGAAAATCTCCAGGATGCGGAAAATGTCTGGCGATCGCTTGGCAATAGTAATAGTGATTTAAGTACGCGGCGAGAAATTTTGATGAAATATCATCGCGATCGCCTAACTAAGCTAGAAAAAACTTGGCAAGCGGATTTGACTCGATTGCGCCTCCCCGCTCAACCATTGCTTCAGCCGATCTCGACTACTTCAGGTGCGACCGCGATTGTTGCCAGCCGTTTGACTTTATCTAAGTCAGCAGTGGAATTACCAATCTTGAGCAGTGCGGATAGACAAGTATTAGCGGAAGTCGCGCCACCTTCGCCATTTGCCAAATTGAGTGATCAAAACTGGGCAAGGTTAGCAAGGCTCTATCAAAATCGGGTGTATCTCGATCAAGGCAGTCTGAAACTAATGGAGCGCAAATTGTCGCCGAATGCTTCTATGGCAAGTGTGGTCAAGAGTTTTGAAAGTGCGATCGCGCAAGATACAGTTCGCAATGAGTATGTATTTCACGCGCAGATTCATAACTGGTTTGCCAATGGTGAATTTGTGAATAGTGATTCAAAATCTATAATTGCTCTCAATCGCCGTGTTTATGATCAGCTGTTTCTCACACCTGCTAATGACCCATGGTTGGGCTTAGTAAATGAGAATGTCTATACAGGAATCAGCAAAGGCTAAAACAGAGCTTTATGACAAATCGAAATATTCGCGATCGCATTCAAAAATTTAATCTGAGCCAGCCGAGAGACCCTAATCTACTCAAAGCAAAATATGCCGCAATGCGTGCAGATCAAGAAAATCCGTTTGTCTTTTTTCGGGCGACTTGCCATCTGTTTTATGAAGACTTAGTGATCAAATCTTGGTTTAAAAAAGCACCATTAGTTTGGATTTGTGGCGATCTGCACATTGAGAACTTTGGTAATTACAAAGCTGATAATCGTCATGTTTATTTTGATGTTAATGACTTTGATGAAGCGGTACTTGCGCCATGTACTTGGGAGATTGTGCGTTTGTTGACCAGTATCTTTGTAGCTTCCCAAACTTGCTCAGTTGGGAGAGAAGTTTCTGAAGCCCTCTGTCAAAATTTTCTCGGTGCTTATACAAAGACGATTGCGGAAGGGAAATCTGGTTGGATGGGAGAAGATACGGCTCCGAAGGCGATCGAAGATTTATTATCTCGTAAAACTCAAGTCAAGCGCAGAGAGCTACTAGAGGAACGGACAGTTTTGGACAAAGATGGGTTAAAGCGATCGCTGAAAATTGATCATAAAAAAGCACAACCAATTTCTGATCAGCAAAGGCAGAAAGTGGAAGATTTTATGAAGGTTTTTGCGATGCAGCAGTCTAACCCCGAATTTTTTAAGCTAATAGATGTAGCCCAACGAATTGCGGGCAAGGGAAGTTTAGGGATTGAGCGCTATGTTTTATTAGTAGAAGGTAAAGCCTCGCCTGATAATAACTATCTACTCGATCTCAAAAAAGCGATCGCTTCTTCACTAGCGCCTTATATCATTTGGGAACAACCAAAATGGCCAAGTCACGCTGATCGCATTGTCTCGATTCAAAAGAGATCGCAAGCAATAGCAATCTCTTTTTTGCATTCTCTAACTATTGGTGCAGATTCTTACGTTTTGCGAGAACTTCAATCTACTCAAAGCCCAATTGATCACTTAAAGATCAAGAAATGGGATACTAATTTAGAGCTGTCTGAACAATTGATGCAGTCTTTGGGACAAGTGGTGGCTTGGTCACATTTGCGAAGTAGTGGTAGACAAGGCTCAGCGATCGCTGATCAACTAATCGATTTTGCTAGCAAATCAAAATGGAAGAGTGAAGTGATCGAATATGCTAAAACATATAGTCAGCAGGTATATCAAGACTGGAAAGAGTTTTGTTTAGGTTAGTCCAAACCAGTTAAGATAAGTTGCAAGTATTGCATTGCCAAAAAAGAGAGAAATCGCGCCACCTATAGCCAAAAAGGGACCAAAAGGAATTGGTTGTTGCTTGCCTAAATTCTTAACAAGTATCGCGATCGCTCCAACTAGAGTACCGATCGCTGAAGCAATCAAAATTGTTAGCAAAATGTTTTGCCAGCCCAACCACATGCCGATCATGGCAGCCAGTTTAGGATCACCGCCGCCCATCGCTTCTTTGTGCAGAAAAAATCTGCCCGAGATTCGCATAATGTCCAGCAGCCAAACTCCTAAGACCGCACCGCCGATACCGAAGATGAGATGCCCTGCTAGGCTAGTGCGATCGCCACTATTGGCAAACACCAAACTCGCTTGATAGATTAGTCCTAAGACCAAACCTGATTGAGTGAGAGAATTTGGCAAAGTCATCGTATCAATGTCAATCAGGGCAAGAGCTAATAGCCAACTAAGAAATAAGGCATAAAAACATAAAGTCGAAATTGATATTGAAGTTCCAAAATATGCCGCCACACACCAAAACAGAAACGCTGTTAAACCCTCGATCGCAGGATAGCGCCATGATACGCGCGTATGGCAATAACGGCATTTGCCTGTGATCAGAAACCAGCCAATCAGGGGAATGTTGTCGCGCGGAGCAAGTTGACGCAGACAATGGGGACAACGTGATGGCGGATAGAGAATTGACAATCCCGCAGGAACACGATAAACCACCACGTTTAGAAAGCTGCCAATACAAGCGCCGATCGCGATTGCAAAACATTGTAAGAAGAGAGATTCGATTAATAGCAAAGGATTAGTAGTAAGTATGGCGCTGTCTTAAAATAAATTCGGCGATCGCCAAATCTTGTTGAGTGGTAATTTTGAGATTAGTTTCTTCACCGATGACAATCTGCACAGGTAGCCCTATCTTTTCAAATAGAGCCGCGTCATCGGTAACTTCCCAACCTAGTTCAACTGCTTTGAGATGAGCATTTTTAAGCAAATCTGCTTGAAAACCTTGCGGAGTTTGGGCTGCCCAAAGGTGATCACGATTTGGCGTATCGACAATAGTCAGACCATTGACAACTTTAATCGTGTCCTTGACAGGCACGGCGGCGATGAAACCTTGCATCATCTGTAACGAAAGATCGCAGCGATCAAATAATTCTGGCGTGGCTAAACATCTCGCTCCATCATGAATCAAGACGCGATCGCATTCACTGGGTAGCGATTGTAAACCATTAAATACTGAAGCCTGACGGGTTACGCCGCCTTGGATCAAACAAATTGGCTTAGTTGTATTCAGGAGTTTAAAAATTTTCTGAAATTCTGAATAATCGTGAGGTTGTCCCATCACGCCGATCCAAGCGATCGCCTTAGATGCGATCGCCGCTTCGAGAGTCCATTGCAAGATCGGCTTGCCAAGCAAACTTAACAGCAGCTTATTGCGATCGGCTCCCATGCGCTTGCCGCTACCCGCCGCAGGAATTAGTAGATGACAAGTCATAGATTAATCAGCAAGCTGCCACCAACCAAACGCGGGGCCCACAAAGCGAATTGTGATCCAAATCACGACCATTGCCCCAATTCCATACCAAGCAAACTGGGTGGAAACCTCGACAAATTTAGCAGCCTTGTCTTTAGTTAAAAAAGGTATCCAAGAAGCAACAGGTTCAGTACTTCCATAATCCTTACCCAACACTTCTTTGCGACGTTTTGACTCGCCCATAACTAAATATACCTAAGCCACTACTAATCTAAGAATATCGCAAAATCCAGCAAATTAGCGGCGCTTCACCTAGAAACTTGGGTCGCCCGCTACGCAGGCGAC
>JANXUJ010000159.1 GCA_025356295.1 Cyanobacteriota bacterium | reverse complement strand
GTCACCAGTCTTATTAGAAGACGAGTTGCGGCGCGAAGTGCCGCAACTCGCTTCTTGGTTTTTAATTTGTTCTAATAAGACTGGAGACAGCTATAAATGGGCGGTTACATCGGGAATGAAGTTCTGTAAATAAATTGGCGGACGCACATAAACCATTTTATTTTGCAAAGGTGGTAAATTAATTGGCTTAGGCAAAACATCTTCATAAGGAATCTTCGCCAATAAATGATGGATACAGTTGAGTCGCGCTCGGCGTTTATCATCAGCATCGATCGCATACCAAGGGGATATCTGCGTATCGGTTGCGTTGAACATATCATCCTTTGCTTTAGAATATTCCACCCAACGCGATCGCGCTTCTAAATCCATCGGGCTAAACTTCCAACGTTTGCGCGGGTCTTTAATCCGATCTTGAAATCGACTTTCTTGCTCGCTATCATTAACAGAAAACCAATACTTGATTAAGATAATCCCCGATCGCTGAATCATATCTTCAAACTCAGGACAAGATCGCAAAAATTCCACATACTCCTCATGGGTACAATAACCCATAACATGTTCCACCCCTGCGCGGTTATACCAACTGCGATCGAAAAGTACCATCTCACCCGCCGCAGGTAGCTCGGCAGTATATCGCTGAAAATACCATTGAGTGCGTTCCTGATCTGAAGGCTTACCCAGTGCCACAATTCGACAAATTCGTGGATTTAGAGATTGAGTAATACTCTTAATCGCGCCGCCCTTACCCGCTGCATCTCTTCCTTCAAAGAGAACGACAACCTTTAATCCTTGCTGTTTAACCCATTCTTGTAGTTTTACGAGTTCTATTTGTAACTCTTCAAGCTCCTTTTCGTATATCTTTTTCGATAATTTCGGCAAGTCAGCTAACTTAGTATCGATAATCTGGTCAGTCTGATCGGTTGCATTATTTAGGCGATCGCTTAAATCTTCCAACGGCTTTTCTAGAAAAATATCAAACTTCTTAGGAGATTCTTTAGAAGATTTTTTAGACTTGCTGCTTCTATCATTTTTAGACATATACTTGTTCCTATTTTCAGCAGATTATACCAAAAAAGAAAACTGGACGCTTCGCGTCCAGTTTTCTTTTTTGGTTTTATAACCACAAAAATTATTAGCGACCAATGCCAATATACTTATAGCCCAAAGCTTCAAGAGCTTTGCCATCAAGGAAATTACGCGCATCAATAATTACTGGATGAGCCATCAAAGTTAACATTTTGGCATAGTCAATTGCTAAAAATTCCTGCCAATCGGTAACTAAAACCACTGCATCACAGCCATCAGCTAAACGCTCTAAATCTGTCTCAACAATCACATTAGAAAAACCTTCACGCAATCCAGATTGAGAAACAAGCGGATCATAAGCCTTAACTCGCGCTCCTAAACGACTAAGTTGATCGATCAAGGTCAATGCAGGTGCATCACGCATGTCGTCAGTGTCAGGCTTAAAAGTCATCCCTAGTAAGCCAATTGTTTTGCCTTTGAGGATTTTGAGAGCTTGCTGCAATTTCTCAACAACTAGAGTGCGCTGAAGTTCATTGACGCGGACACAAGCTTTCAAAATCTCGGTGGAATATCCATAGTCTTCAGCGGTATAAATCAAGGCTGAGACATCTTTTCCAAAGCAAGAACCACCCCAACCAATCCCCGCTTGTAAAAATTTCGATCCAATCCGTGAGTCCAGCCCAATACCTCGCGCCACTTCGGTCACATCTGCACCAACGCGATCGCAAATATTCGCGACTTCATTGACAAAGCTGATCTTGGTTGCCAGAAATGCGTTTGCCGCATACTTAATCATTTCAGCTGAGTTCAAATCTGTGACTACAACAGGTACGGGCAGCGAGTTTTTATCATGGGCAAAAGAACGATCAATAATTGGTGTATAAAGCTCTTGCATCAATTTTAGAGCGCGATCGCTGCCACTGCCAACGACAATGCGATCGGGATTGAATGTGTCATAAACCGCTACGCCTTCGCGCAAAAACTCTGGATTACTAACTACATCAAACTGAATCTTATCGATATTATTCTTGCCTGCCATGCCATCAAGCACAATCATCCGCACCCAGTCACCCGAACCAATCGGCACAGTTGACTTGTTGACAATGACTCGATATCCCTCAGTGAGACTCTCGCCGATACTCCTCGCTACCGCTTCGACATAACGCATATCGCTGCGACCATCAGCGAGAGATGGCGTACCCACCGCGATAAATAAAATCTCACCATGCTGGACACCCGCTGCGATATCAGTCGTAAATTCGATCTTGCCCTGACGAATTGACTCAGCGATGACTTCGGGTAGCCCTGGCTCATGAATAGGCGATTGCCCTGACTTCATAAGTTTGACTTTCTCTTCGTTATTATCGACACAAATCACATCATGACCAATGTAAGCAAGACAAGCACCTGTCACTAAGCCCACATAACCAGTTCCAATCACACAAACGCGCATACTCTGTTACCTATAATTTTTTTTAGTTAGCAGTTTTTAGATGATCGCGAAAATAAGCGATCGTCTTCGACAAGCCTTCTTCCAATCCTACTTTCGGTTCCCAATCCAAATGAAACTTTGCTTTAGAAATATCAGGCTGACGGCGTTGAGGATCATCTAAAGGTAAAGGTTTGAACACAAGTGCAGCCGTGGGATCGATCAGACGTTGAATTGTCTCAGCCAATTGAAGAATCGTATACTCCCCTGGATTCCCTAAGTTAACAGGTCCAATGTAGTCACCATTCATTAATCGAATAAAGCCTTCTACCAAATCTGACACATAGCAAAAACTACGAGTTTGAGAGCCATCTCCATAAATTGTGAGCGGAATTCCCTTGAGCGCTTGCACAATAAAGTTACTCACCACTCGCCCATCGTTCTCCAGCATTCTTGCTCCATGGGTATTAAATATCCGAGCCACTCGCACTTCCACACCATACTGACGATAATAATCAAAAGTTAACGTCTCGGCAATTCGCTTACCTTCGTCATAGCAGCTACGAATACCTGTGCAGTTGACATTTCCCCAATAGTCCTCAGTCTGAGGATGGATTAATGGGTCGCCATAAACTTCAGACGTTGAGGCAAGAAAAACCCTTGCTTTCCATTTCTTGGCTAAGTCCAACATGTTCAGCGTTCCCAAAAAATTGGTCTTAGCTGTTTTAACTGGATCGAATTGATAATGCACAGGTGAAGCAGGACAAGCAAGATGATAAATCTGATCGACATTATCAATTTCAATTGGATGGATAATGTCGTGCTGGATTAATTGAAAATTAGGATTTTCGAGCCATTGAGCATTATTAGATTTTCGACCTGTATAGAGATTGTCAATACATACAACCGTATGTTCAGCTTCCATCAATCGATCAACTAAGTGCGATCCAATGAAACCCGCACCGCCAGTAACTAAAATTTTCATGTTTATTTTTATCTTCTAAAGATGTTGGTAATCAAAGAATATGGGTTAATAATATTGCCCAAAAATCGAGTTGTCGAGTTTAAGAGATTTGAACCAAATGATGTACGCACAACGATAACATCGCGATCGCGCAATCCTGGATTAGACTCTTCACTTAGTGGAAGATTGAGGTCAGCCACAAGATTGCGGCGCAACACTGAACCATCGGGATTGATCCGATAAAGCTCAACTGCTCGCCAATCAGCATCATTAGTTAGTCCACCTGCGAAAGAAATGGCTTCTGTAAATGAGCTATTTGGTCTAAGTTGAAGCGGTCCTGGTCGCACCGCTTCTCCCACCACCTGCACCGTGATCGCTGTAGGTGAAAATGTCGCCTTAGCAACTTGGAGATATTCACTGGGGTTAGTCTTTTCGAGACGCGGAACAGTAATCAAGTCACCATCTGTGAGCGTAATGTCTTGACTAAGGTCGGCTTTGACAATCAAATCCAACAAGTTTGCTTTAACGATTGTGCGTTGTCCTTTATCATTCAAACGTGAAATTTCTACATTGCGAATATCCGCAATTTCAGTAACTCCATTTGCTGATTGCAAGGCTCGACTGAGAGTAACTGGTCCACCACCGCCTGAAGTTCCCGCCCCAGTGGTTGCGCCTGTAAGTCCTGTTGAAAGTACACCATTGCGTGAATAGACTAAGGTTTGTGGACCAATTCGGTTTACTTCTCCCACAATCGCTACTTGAATCGTAAAAGTATCAGGGGAGAAAGTGGAATTGCTGACAATACGACTCTGTGATGCACTTGCTTGAGTTAATGGCGGCACAAGAATCGAATCTCCATCAAGAATGCGAATATCTTGACTAATATCACCTTGTTCAAGTAGAGATTGCAGATTTACTTTGATAATGCGGCGACCTGCAGCACCATCACGGCGCGAGATTTGAATATTGCTAATATCAGCTCTTGATGTAATCCCTGATGCTGTTTCTAGCGCTCTGGTTAAAGTTGCGGCGCTACTACCTGAAGTCGCCGTATAACTTAAAAATCTCGGACCAGGACGATTTACTTCTCCCACAATTGCAATGTTTAAGGGGCGAGGAGAAAGCAAAGACACATTAACAATATTGCGAACCAAAAATGGATTTAGCTTGTCTCGAAGTAAAGCATTTGCTTCGTCTAATCCTAGTCCTTCTAATCTAACGGCTCCAATCAAGGAGATATTAATTGTTCCATCTGGCGCGATCGTTTGACTCCCTGATAATTCAGGGACATTAAAAACATCAATCTTGATGCTGTCACCTGCGCCTAAAGTGTAGCGAAATGTATCTTGAGAATCACTCACACTTAGAGTTGATACACCATTATTGAACCTAGATAATGGTTTGAGATTGGAATTTGTAGGCTCTGGAGATATTGGTGATGATGGGATAGCTCTAGGTCTTTCAATCGTGGTGGTTTGTGACCAACTAGGTAGAGGAGAACATGCCATTAATGTAAATAGAATTACTTGACCAAATTGAGATATACGCATAAAACTACTCCTTAACCCAAGCATCTAATCATGAAAAACTCCATACCTGTCATAATACTAAGTAGCTTAGCATGAGTAACCTTAGAATCTAGAAGCGTGGATCGTCCGCGTAGTGGGCAATCCACGCTTCTAAGTTTGGATTTTCTTATACTGAGCTTGCCTGAAAGCATTTTAACTGCAAATATTTTAGAGACTTTTGCAGTAATTGTATCAGTACGCTCAATATTTTACTCAGTAATTCCTGAAAACCTAATGCGATCGCTTCGGGTTATTTTTATTTATTTTGCAGATTAAAATTAACCAATGTTTACTGGACTTATTCAAACCATCGGCTTCATCGAACAGCGCGATCGCCTAGTCATTAATTGTCCCGATCTGGTTGCCAAAATTGCGATTGGTGACAGCATCGCCGTTAATGGCGTGTGTCTTACTGCCACTAAAGTTTTATCAACAGGTTTTATGGCTGATGTTTCACCTGAGACTTTAGGACGAACTAACTTGAGCGATCGCCAATTAAAATATGTCAATCTTGAAATGGCTCTAGCTGTGGGTGACAAGATCGGCGGACATTTTGTGTCGGGGCATATTGATGGGATCGGTAAGCTATGCGATCGCGCGATCGTTGGTAACTCATGGGAGCTTAGCTTTGAAGCTATCCCCGAAGTTGCGCGTTACATCGTATTTAAAGGTAGCATCGCTATCAATGGGATTAGCCTCACCATTTCCTATTGCAACGACTCAGGCACAAATTTTCGGGTTGCCGTTATTCCGCTTACTTACGACAACACCACTTTAAAATATTTGGATATTGGTAGCTCAGTCCATCTAGAAGGTGACTTACTTGGTAAATATGTCGAAAAATTCTTCAAAGCTGGAAATAGTCCTGCTTCTGTTCACCATAATTCCACAATTACTCCAGAATTTCTTATTGAGCATGGTTGGTAAAGCTAAAGATGTTGATCTGGGCGATCGCTTCGTCCCCATAATTGATAGTCAGGTCGAGGGGCGCAAAGTCTATGACTATGCCCTAGAAGGATTGCGTGGACTCGCAGCGATCTGGGTTGCTTACTCACATATCTTTTTCTATGAATTTAAACTTGATCCTGCTTACCACCCAGGATTTTCTTTTGGCTATTTATTCAATGCGGCTCACGGTGGCATTTTAATTTTCTTCGCACTTTCTGGCTATGTGATTGGCTTAACCAATCAGCTACCATTCTCTAAAACTAATGCTATTCGTTATTTGTTAAGACGTTTTATCCGTTTATACCCTATCTATATAGTTGCAATTCTTTTAGCAGTAATTGCTGAATCCACAGATAGTTGGAAAACTATCCTCGGCAACCTATTTTTCTTGCAACCAGCTTTATCAGCGCTACTATCAGGCAATGGAGTCTTATGGACACTGCACTATGAGGTGATCTACTACATTGTTTTCTTAGCTATTTGGTATTTTCGTCCCCAAGTTGCACCATTAATTGTTGGAGCGCTGATTGTGGCTTGCCTATCGTCACTGATTCCTGCGTTCCCAAAAATCATTTCGGGCTATGCCGCAGGCTGGGTATTTTGGCTATTTGGACTTTGGCTAGCATGGAAAAAACCGCGAGCAGAGTATCTTACTAAATCTCCACTATTTACTTATATCTTGCTCTACATTGCCACTGACAAATTAGAAATTGGCAAGGTTATCGCCAAAGATTTAGGCTTAGCCACGACAAAGCTTGCAGAAATCAGCATCACCGATTTTGTCTACTTTCCCCTATGCGCGCTGCTATTTGCATCGCTTACACAGAGACGCTTACCGTTCTATCGATGGTTTAGCGCGAGCGCGATCGCTTTGCCCTTAGCTCATGTCAGTTATTTGTTAGCAACTAGCCGCCTAATTGGTAATGAGGGTTGGTTGATTGCTTCAGCGCAGATGTTTTTGGGACTTGCGCTTCTAGGCTGGCAAGTTAGCCCGAAAATATTTGATAAGCTCACATTTTTTGGCAGCATTTCCTACGGTCTATATGTTTTTCATATGCCAATCATGAATCTCCTGCACAAGTTTTTATTTCTAAGTGGCTCACCTCTAAGTTTCATCGTCCGCATACTTACTTGGGCAAGCTTAACGATTGGATTCTCCTATCTTTGTGAGTTAAAAATCCAACCAATCATTAAGCAGTGGTTTCAGCGAAAAGTCATTGGTCACATTTAAAACCTAAATAAACCTAAAT
>JANXUJ010000052.1 GCA_025356295.1 Cyanobacteriota bacterium | reverse complement strand
GTCGCCTGCTACGCAGGCGACCTACCATCGGATTTTAGTTTTTAACTATGCCGAGCTATTTACTAACCATTATTTGTAAAAGCTTATAAAAGCAGAAGGATTTTTATATGTCAGTATTTGTGCCAATTTTAAAAAAAAAGGGTCTTTTAGATCGTATTCACATGACGGTTTGTAATGTTGGATCGCGCAAGATAGATAGTCACGATGACTATGCGAGTCAAGGCTGGCAGGTATTTGCACCCAACCTAAGTATTTATGGATTTGATGCTGATGCTGATGCTTGTGACGAAGCCAATGCCGAACTGGAGACGAGACAAATCAACTGGAAAGAAGTGCATATTCCTCTAGCGATCGGTAAAGCGATCGAAGAGAGAACTCTTTATGTCACAAAACATCCAATGTGTAGTTCTCTATATCCACCAAACGAGCCATATTTAGAGAGGCTAGCAGGGCTTCCAGAACTAGTCAATTTAGATTTTAGTTTTGAAATTGACACAACAACTTTAGATAACTTTTGCCAAGAGGAGAACGTTAATGAAATTGATTTTATGCAAATTGATGTACAAGGTGCGGATCTTGATGTTTTAGAAGGTGCTACAAAGATTTTAAACTCTGGAACTTTAGCTATTCAGATAGAAGTCGAGTTTTCGCATCTGTATACCAATCAACCTCTATTTGCTGATGTAGACACATTTTTGAGAAAGCATGATTTCACATTGTTTGATGTATCTACATCCTATCGACTTAGAGCGCGATCGCCGATCCGCTCAACCGTCAGAGCGGGGCAATTACTCTGGGGTGATGCTTTCTACTTTCGGGATCTAATTCGCGAGGATATGGATGGACCTCTAAAGTCGCCAGATAGGATACTGAAGCTAGCTTGCATTGCTGATATTATGAATTTTCCTGACTATGCTTTAGAGATATTAGAATATCTGACTTTGCAATATGGTAAGGACTCAAACTACAACTTTGCTGATTGTATTATTGAGGGATTATCTCAGTTTCCAGATCTAGTTAACCAAGGACTAGACTCTCTGCCTATTGTCGATAAGATTAGAGGCTATATCACTAACTAATCAATAACAAAGAAGAGGCGTTTTACGCCTCTTCTTTGTTATTGATTATGAATTTGCCACATCTGTTTATAAGCAGATTCCATTTCGCGAGTAAATTGCTTGGCATTCCATAGCGGTGAAGTTTTACGAGATTCTTTTAGCTTCCAAAATACTTGTTTGCGTAGATTTTCATCAGTGCCTAGGCGAATGCCCCAATCTATATACTCTTGATCATTCCAAGCAATTCCTTCCGTAATCCCAGCATTCATCATCATCGTATAGCTATTACGAGCGGCGAACTGTTCTCCAACTCTAGTAACCATAGGAATACACATCCACAGAGTTTCCATCGTTGTCGTCGCCCCGTTGTAGGGATAGGTATCTAAAACCACATCAGCAATATCTAAATTAGCTCTATGCTCTGCTTCTGTTGCCGCTATCGGCAAAAATCTTAGGCGATCGCTACTTACTCCAGTCTGTTCAGCAATTTGCCTAAAAAAGATCTGAATCTCTTCTTGGTCAGCATCACCCTTGATTAAAAAATAACTATTAGGGACTGCCTTCAGGATTTGCATCTGAAGCCTCACTGTATCTGGATATCTCTTGCATCCTCCCTGAGAACTAAAATAGATAATCGCATCAGCAGGAATATCTAATCGATCGCGTTGCAGAGTAGGAAATAATACTTCAAATCCATCTACGGCAACATAGGTGTCTGGCAACCGCCAAATCTTCTCTGCATAATACTCTTGGGCATCTTCTGGTAGAACGTAGGGGTCAGCAATAAAGTAATCAATCGCAGGTAATCCTGAAGCATCTAATCCCAACCAAGTCACTTGAATGGGTGCTGGCTTCATGGTCATTACTTCGCAACATACATCCGATGTAATACTATCTAGATCAACCAAGATATCTATTTGATCTTGTCGAATAATTTCAGCAATCTCAGCCGAATCATATCCGAGCCTATAGAATTTATCACTGTAACCTGCGATCCAACTTTTAACTGAATCAAGAGAGTTGGGTTTATCTAAAAAAGAATAAGTGTAAATCTGAAATTGATCATGATCATGATGCTTGAAAATCCATCTGGATAGCCATCCTACCGAATGTTTCCCGAAACAATGAGCAATATACCCAATTCTTAGCGGTCTCTTTTCCTTTTGAATAGGGGCAGGTGGTTGATGATATCCCAAATTATCATGAGCAATTTTGACTAGTTCATTTTGTAGAGTACGATTTATTCTGGGGCAGTCTTCAATGTAAGGGAAATGGAATGCACAGCCAAATAAGCGATTTGCTTCTTTGCGGCTGAGATTTTGCGGGTTTTCTGCTACTAACGACCTAATTAATGCAGATTGTTGATCGGCTACTCCTAGGATTTCTTCCCATTGACTACCTCCAGATAGGAGTGCATGGAGTAACAAATAGTTGGCGAAAATTTTATCTGGTAAGTCTGTGGCTGTCTGAGCATAAGATTTTGCGGCATTCAAAGCTTCGTTAAATCGAAATGCGGCTCGATAAAATCGGGCTAAATCTCTCAATACATCTAAATTGGAAATCAAACTAATATCTTGTGGCGCAATATTTTGTAAAGCCTCCAAAATAAGTATCGAGTTACCATAACGATTAAATTTATGTCCAAATTCGGACGCAATATTACGCAAAAACCTAAATAATTCATCAATAGAAATATCTTTATTAAGACTTGACAACCAGCTAGCTTGTGCATTTGCTGATTGCCCTTGAAATAACTGGCATAACCCTAAATACCAATAAGCCGAACGAGAAGCCCTTAGATCGGCTGTATTGACTATCAGTTTTTGGAAAATAGCTTCAGCCTCTAAATACTTAAACTGCCAAAAAAGTTCATAAGCCTCATCCATTGTAAATCTCCCACATCTGTTTATATGCTTTTTCCATTTCTTTAGTGAATTGCCGACCATTCCAGAGTGGAGAAGTTTGGCGCGATCTTCTTAGCTTCCAAGACACCTCTTGCCTTAGTAATGGCTCTTTCCCAAATCTAACTCCCCACTCTACATACTCCGCCGCATTCCATGCAATTCCTTCCGTGATCCCTGCATTGATCATCATGGTATAGCCATTACGAGATACAAATTGCTCCCCTACTCTAGTTACCATGGGAATACCCATCCATAAAACTTCCATCGTTGTGGTCGCACCATTATAGGGATAAGTATCTAACACGACATCGGCGATCGCTAAGTTAGCTCTATGTTCAGCCTCAGTATCAGTACGAGGCAAAAACCTTAACCTATCAAACTCTACGCCTTCAGCTTCAGCATGTTCACAAAACAAGTCTTGAATGTTGTTTTGATCTGCTAAACCCTTAATTAAAAAATAGCTATTTTCGACCTGCTTAATTATTTGCATCTGTGATCGCACGGTTTCAGGATGTCGCTTACTACTTTGTTGAGAACTAAAATAAATAATTGCATCATTGGGAATTCCCAATTCACTCCGCTCTAAAGTTGTCAGAGAAGACTCAAAACCATCTATACCAATGTAAGTATTAGGTAGCCGCCAAATCTTCTCTGAATAGTAATCTTGAGCATTTTCTGGTAGCACGTAAGGGTCAGCAATGTAATAGTCTATAGCTGGCAAACCAGAAGCATCCCAACCTAACCACGTTACTTGGACTGGAGCAGGTTTCAGGGCTAGTAAACTACAGGAATTTGAAACGGTCAGACTATCTAGGTCAATTAATATATCAATCTCATCCTTGTAAATTTCTTCTGCTACTGCTGTATGGTCACCCCAATAATCTAGCTCTGCCCTAAAAGGTTTATACATTTGCGTGACGTACCACTGCTGTAAAAAATCGTCTTTTTCAAACCAAGGGAAATAACCATAAAGCTCAAAAGACTCGCGATCATGATGTTGAATCAGGGATCTAGCTAACCAACCAACAGAATGTTGGCGCAAACAGGTAGAGAGATAACCAATTTTGATTTTCTTATGATTATGA
The DNA here is from genome assembly GCA_025356295.1 of Cyanobacteriota bacterium. GTDB lineage: Bacteria > Cyanobacteriota > Cyanobacteriia > Pseudanabaenales > Pseudanabaenaceae > Pseudanabaena. The sequence goes on along the minus strand of JANXUJ010000052.1, from coordinate 9,721 downwards.
TTGGCTCTTGAATGAGGTTGAAATCTCTTCACTTGTTCAGGCTTAGAATGACAGATATTTTCTTGAAATAACTTTAGAGCTTGATTTTGTTTTAGATGAGTAATTTGAGGAGTATCACTCAGATATGCAGAAATAAAATAAGCGCAACACAAAAAAGATTGAGTAAGACTTGGCAGATTTTTAGGGCTTTGTGCCACTAACTTATCCAAGATTAACTGATATTCGGCATAAATTGCTTCCACCTCTTGCCACTGCCCGCCTGCACTCATAAGTGAACCCAAGAGGAGTTGATGGGAAACAACTTGATCTGATAAATTTTCTGAGGGGGGTAAGTCACGAGCAAGTTGGATAGCTTCCTGATGATGACCAGTCCGCGAAAGCATCTGAGACAGGCATCCTTTGGCTGCTAAACTCTGGGGGGCAACTACTAAACATAGCTGGTTAATAATTTGCTGAGCCTTCTCAAAACTTGATCGCTCTGCAACATAGAGTAAGGTTTCTAGACAGAGTGGTTTATTTTCTATATATGCCAGTAGTCTAGAGGCAAATTCAATATTTTCATGAAAAGGTAGCTCTGAAGCAAGTACATTTTGAAGCAGTTGCAGAAGATGATGATCATTAATTTCAAGCTTAGGCTTAGTATCTAGTAGTTCCCAAAAATTTAATTCGACTAGAGTCTCACTATTCAAAATTTTTAGCTGTAAAGACAGATAAAAAATCTGCACTAAATTATTGAAGTTAAGAGGGCATACCTGCCGTAAGTGGTGGCGAATTATCCAAGCTGGAAAGTAATTCTTAAGTGTTTCTTGATAGTTAGCTTCATCTTCAAGAATTTGGCCTAGTTTCTGATTATAAAATTCATCAGGATTAGCATTTTCTATTCCTAAGAGCCATACTATTTGAGCTTCTTCTTCCTGCTCACACAATAATAAGGCTAAACCTAAATAATGGTAATTCTCTCCAATGCTTTCATCGGTCTCTATCGAAGTCTCATAAAACTCTATTGCTTTTTGAAGGTCATTTCTCAGTTCCAAAGACTGCCAACTATTTAGCATAATGATCTAAGATCCAAATTTTTTGATTTATTTAAGATACATTGATTAGATATCAACAATAAAAATCCCTCGCTCTATAATTTCAATCAAAAAACTAGAGGGAGGGAGATTTTTTAATAACGTCTTTACAATCTAAAGACTATTGAATGGGAACAAATCCAAGAAGAGTAGTACCAACAGTAGTGTTACAGGCAGGAGCAAGATTAGTAGCATAAGTTAAAAATAGAGCAGTACCAGAAGCAGAGGTAGTTGCGTTACCATTATTAACAGGAGCCAAGGCTGCTTCGCACAGAGTGGATAATGTAGTAGACTCATTCGAACCAGCAGGCGTAGCAACATTAATTCCACCTGCATATCCCTTAACTGGTGCAGCGCCACCGCCAGTTACGACATCACCAATGGTTCCAGTTCCAGCAGTAGTGATAGTTGCAAGAGGAGTACCAAAAGTATTGACACTTTGGCTCACGCCAGAGGCAGTTTTACTACCATTACGTTGGATCCCATAGCCATAGTTTGTTGTGGATTGGGCAATACCCACAGCAAGAGTTTGCAAGTTAGGAGCAAACTCTTGTTTCTCCAAGTAATAGGCTTGTTGAGCACGGTTCATGGAGCCAGTGTAGGTTTTAGCTTCAGACTGACGAGCTTTGGAAGCTTGGTTAAGGAAGGAAGGAAGCGCGATCGCAGCCAAGATACCGATGATGATGATAACAACGAGAAGTTCGATCAGGGTGAAGCCCTTTTCGCCATTCTTCTTATTGAGCATGTGTTGAATGAGCTTTGTTTTGAAGTCAGATTTCATGATTCCTTTTCCCTTGTGATATCGAAAACTTTAAGCTATTTGCTTGTGAAAGTAACTTACCCATAAAAAAACAGGATGCGATCACTAGGTAAAAAAATATTTTTGAGAGGCTTAACATCACCATTGCATGACATGTGTGAGCATTTACCTATTGTTCGACAGAGAAATTATTAGGACACGACAACGTAAGTCCGCCGAGCATCTTACCTGGAGCAGTTGCAGTACCGATCGCATTTGCTATGCAGAAGACCGTATCTACTTTTAAGGCATTTGCAGCGGATGGCACACCAACGACACTTATAAAAGCCTTAATCGCAGAAGAGTTAGGCTGGGCAACATTGGTAATAATGCGATCTAGTTGTGCTGGAGTCGCCGCGCCTGTTAGATCGCCTGTCGCAACGGTATAAGTAAAGGAACTTGACGAAGTATTTACCCCTAACCCCAATTTAGTTATGTCACCCGTAAATGTCTGTTTCTCTAGATAATAAGCTTGTTGAAGCCGACTCATCGTACCAACATAAGATTTTGCTTCTGCAAATCTCGCTTTATTGGCTTGATTGAGAAATGAAGGGAGCGCGATCGCTGCTAGCAGACCAATAATAATGATCACAACCAGTAACTCGATCAGCGTAAAGCCGCTGTATTCAAGATTTTGAGTTTTGAGCGATCGGCGATCGCGCAGCTTTAAAGTTATTAATCTTTGCAGCAAAAATTTTTTTAAGAACATATCTTCCATCGATCGCCTCCAAGCCTTCAAGAGTAAGTGCCTCCCCGCAGGATTAACTTACCCAACTTGAAAAGATTTTTGTCTCTGAAAGTCTTTATGTGTTTAGACTAGCAAAGAATAGCGATCGCACTGAAGAAGGTAATCAACTTTCATCCTAAAAATTCTATGTCTTCATAAATTGCGGCGATCGCACATTCAAAATCAATACTAGCAAGCTGTACCAAGTCACCGTCTGCGTAAGGTGTTAACTCCCACTTACCGCGCTCATTTAGGCGAAAGGCTTCGACCGAGACCCGTTCTGAGCTAACCAGTACATATTCACATAAGCTGGTTAGCTGACGATAACGCGCAAATTTACCACCTCGGTTGTAAGCTTCGGTGCTAGGCGACAATACCTCAATGATTAGAGTTGGATAAAACACAGCCTTAGCCGAATTGCGATCGCGATCGTCACAAGTCACCACTAGATCAGGATAGAAAAACTCACCATTTCTAGAAATTCCGACTTTCGCATCTGAACCTAATACTCGACAATTGCGCCCTCTAACATGAGGTCGCAATAGAGCAATCAAATTAGCAGCGATCGCACTATGGTCGATTGTCCCGCCTGCCATCGCGAAGACTTCACCATTAATGTACTCATACCTGATTTCTTGCTTTGCTTCCCATTCAAAATATTCATCAACCGAGATTTGGGGATTATTCGGTACAGCGATCATGATTTTGTCCTCAAGATATTACTAATTCTCAAATCAAGCGCGATCGCATCTCTCGGATTACAAAACACATTAGCTTTGAGACGCGAATCATGACATAACCCGATTACTAAAATATTGATATGCTCAATGTACGCAGCATTCAGCGCCGCCTTGCCTTCTTCATATACAAGCGGTATTCCTGGTTGAATAATCGCTAGATTTTGAAAAAACTGATTGGTACTCGCAAAACAGCGACTTATGTATTGATTGAGCAAATCAAAGTCAACCTCAATCTTGCCTTGAATATCACCCAGCGTATAAGCAATCATGTCAATCGGAGTGCGATCGCTCACAAACGGCTGTGCTGAACTTTGCCAAACCTGTTCGGCAGCATCTAAGACATGATTCTGCACAAATAGCCTCGTTTTAAAGTCCATCGGTTCCGCAGGGTCTAAGCCAAGCTGGGCAAAAACTTGGCTAGTTGTGGTGCGGACAAAAGGAATATTTAGGCGAGATGAGAGGGCGATCGCTAAAGTCGTCTTGCCAGTGCGATGTGCGCCACAAAGTCCCAGATTGATGTTGGTTGTTGCCATTTACATTTAATTGCCGTGTAACTGCGATTTAGATGTTTATTTAAGGATGGCGCTAAAATCGGCTAACTGGCGGCTGTAGTTGCGGATGATGCCAAGCAAATTGAGACGATTTTGGCGGACTTGTGGGTCTTCTGCCATGACGAGAACTTCATCAAAGAATTTCGCTAGGACTGGCGCGATCGCTTTAATTCCTTCCATCAGATGTTCGTCACTAGGCTGACTCGGCAAAGCAGCGATCGCCTGATACAAATTCCGTTCCGCAGGTTCAATGAGTAAGTCAGGATTAATAATTGCTTTTACATCCAAGATCAAGCTATCCAAATCACCCTGAACTGCAAGGCGAGAAGCTCTGAAGATTGGCTCATAGATTGCTGTAAGAGTGGCACTTTTACGAGATTGCTGCAAGAAATGGGCGCGTTCTTTGATGCGAGTGAGATTACTTAAGCCTTGCAATGTGTAAGCGACATCTTCATTACCCATGACCGCCTCAACGAGATCATATTCAATTCCCTGTTCAGCTAAACTTGTTTCGCAGCGCTGCTTAAACCATTTATAGAGATTCTCAAGGACAGCTTCGGCAGGTTTAGCAAGTAAGTTTTTTTCAACGTATAGCGCGATCGCCTCTTGCAATAACTTAGGTAAGTCGAGCGCAAATCCATTTTCGCAAGCAATCTGGACAATGCCATTAGCCGCACGGCGCAGTGCAAAAGGATCAGATGAACCTGTGGGAATGATCCCTAAACCAAAAATACCAACGAGGGTATCAATGCGATCGCTGATCGCGACGATCTTGCCAGTCAGAGAAGTTGGCAGCGAGTCACTGGCTCCGCGTGGCTGATAATGCTCACGAATACCCGTAGCAACTGCAATTGGTTCTGCACTAGAAAGCGCATAGTAATAACCCATTTGACCTTGCAGTTCAGGAAATTCTTTCACCATCTGTGTAACCAGATCGGCTTTGCAAAGTTGAGCAGTGCGATCAATCAAAACTTGATCTGCCTCGGTGGTTGCCAAGTTAGAAATAGAACTAATTACTAATTTAGCGATCGCCCTAATTCTTGCTACTTTTTCAGCAACAGAACCAAGCTGTGCTTGGAATGTGACTTTTTCGAGCAGTGGTAAAAAAGTCTCTAAATGTACCGCGCGATCGCTATCGTAGAAAAATTTGCCGTCAGAAAGACGCGCTCTGATTACGCGACCATTCCCCGCTGCAATCAACCGTGACTTGTCTGGGTCACCATTAGAAATCGTAATAAAACGCGGCAGTAATTGATCAGGATTTTTGACAGAATAAACTGGGAAATAGCGCTGATGGCTGACCATTTCAGTCTTGATTACAGGGGGCGGCAGTTCTAGAAATTCGCGCTCAAATTCACCAATGACCGCAGTGGGAAACTCGACTAAATAAGTCACTTCTTCTAATAAATCTTCAGGAATTTCGGCTTTGCCTCCAAACAATTCGACAATGCTATTAATTTGCGTAAAGATATGTCTCTGGCGTTCTTTGCCATCTACAACAACAAAGGCTTCACGCAAAGTCGCCGCATAATCCGTTGCTGTGTCAATGATCACAGATCGCGGATGCAAGACTCGATGTCCTTGACTAATCCGATCAGACTGAACATTTTCTAAAGCGATCGGCAATATCTGCGAATTAAATAACGACACCAGCCAACGAATCGGACGCGGAAACTTCAGATCGCCATGACCCCAACGCATCAACCGCTTACCTTCAAGTCCAATAATCCAAGTGATCGCCAATTCTTGCAAAATCTCTGTTGTCGCTCGTCCGACAATTTGCTGATTTGCAAATACAAACTCGCCTTTATCAGTCTCTTTAATAAAAATATCTGTCAGACTAATCCCCTTGGACTTGACAAAACCAAGCAGCGCTTTAGTCGGTTCACCCTGAGGATCGCCATTCACAAAGGCTGAACCAATTGCTGGCCCCTTAATTTCCAGACGGCGATCGCTTTGCTCAATTGGCAGCCCCTCGATCAGCACCGCCAGACGGCGAGGCGTACCATACACACTGACCTTACTCGTAGTTAGTTGATGTTCATGCAAATTTTTAGGGATGCGCTCTTGCCATTGGCGCAATGCATCGACAACGAAACTAGCAGGCAGCTCTTCAGTACCAACTTCTAACAAAAAACTTGCCATAACCACGAGTTGAAGGACGCTATCATTTTACCGCTTTGGTGTGTAAAAACGCATTTGCGGAGTGTCATGCTTATTCAGTAAGAACTATAGCTGTTTGGGTTTTAGTTTTATTCACTGTGCGACTTAGCATAAAATAGCTATAGATCAACTTTTATTGAGCAGGAATTTTTAAAGAGGCAAAACATGGGGCAAACACTTGAAGCTATAGCGATTAATTATCAATCAGAAACTTATCGTGATGCTTACAGTCGGATTAATGCGATCGTCATTGAAGGCGAAGCCGAGGCGTACAGCAACTATCTCCAACTAGGGGAACTACTGCCCGATTTTAAAGAAGATTTTACCAAACTTGCCAAAATGGAGGATCGTCACAAAAAAGGCTTTACCGCCTGTGCCAAAAATCTCAATGTGACACCTGACATGGACTTTGCCCATGTATTCTTCGCTGAACTACATGGCAATTTTCAAAAAGCTTTTGCACTGGGGGATATTGTTACCTGTCTGCTGATCCAATCACTCATCATCGAGTGTTTTGCGATCGCCGCTTATAACATCTACATTCCTGTTGCCGATCCTTTTGCTCGCAAAATCACCGAGGGTGTAGTCAAAGACGAATACATGCATCTCAACTTTGGCGAAGACTGGTTGCAAAGTCATTTTGATGACTCCAAAATCACTCTAGAGCAAGCCAACCGTCAAAACTTGCCGATCGTTTGGAAAATGCTCAACCAAGTTGAATCTGATGCCAAAGTCCTTGGCATGGAAAAAGAAGCCTTAATTGAAGACTTTATGATTCAATATGGCGAAAGCCTCGACAAAATTGGCTTTACCACTCGCGACATTATGAAAATGTCTGCAATGGGCTTGGTAGTTGCTTAATTTAGGACATAAACGCGCCATCGGCGCGTTTATGTCCTAATAATTTTTTTGATAACTTTTTTGATCACTGTCACTGGATAACTGCAATCGATGTTTGGTCTCATTGGGCATTTGACAAGTCTTGAACACGCTCAGTCTGTAGCAAGGGAATTAGGCTATCCCGAATACGCCGATCAAGGTTTGGAATTTTGGTGTAGCGCCCCGCCCCAAATTGTCGATCGCATCAAAGTTACGAGTGCCACAGGTCAACAGATCGAAGGCTTGTATATAGAATCTTGCTTCTTACCTGAAATGTTGGCAACCAACAAAATCAAAACTGCTATTCGCAAAATTTTGAATGCGATGGCTCATGCCCAAAAGCATGATGTTGATATCACCGCTCTGGGTGGCTTTTCTTCGATTATTTTCGAGAATTTTAACCTCAGCCAGATGTCGAGTGTGCGAAACATTCAACTAGAATTTGATCGTTTCACCACAGGCAACACCCACACCGCCTATATCATCTGTCGCCAGATCGAAGAAGCGAGCCGTAAGTTTGGCATTGATTTAGCCAAAGCAACCGTAACTGTCTGCGGTGCAACAGGCGACATCGGTAGTGCTGTTTGTCGTTGGCTCGATGCGCGTACCAATATCAAAGAATTATTGCTAGTTGCTCGCAATCAAGAACGCCTCCAAGAGTTACAAGCTCAACTCGGTCGTGGCAAAGTCATGGCGATCGAAGACGCTCTGCCGAAGTCCGACATCATTGTCTGGGTCGCTAGCATGGCAAAAGGCATGGCGATTGATGCTTCCACTCTCAAGCGACCTTGCATCCTAATCGATGGCGGCTATCCCAAAAATATGTCTACCCTTGTTCAAGAAGAAGGTGTTCATGTCATTGATGGTGGCATTGTCGAGCATACTCTCGACATTGATTGGAAAATCATGAAGATCGTAAACATGACCGCCCCAGCCCGTCAGCTTTTTGCCTGTTTCGCTGAAGCAATGCTCTTAGAGTTTGAAGGCTGGCACACCAACTTCTCGTGGGGACGAAACCAAATCAGCATTGAAAATATGGATAAGATAGGCGAAGTCTCAATCAAACATGGATTTAGACCACTAATCAATTAAAAAAGGTTTGTCAGCACTTTGTACTGACAAACCTTTTTTAATTGATTAGTAAAAGTAGTTACAATGTAGTTACTTTCTTGAATCTATTTTTATGACCATAGTTAAGACTCAAGTTGTCAAAATTGGTAACTCTCAGGGTATTCGCATTCCAAAAAGACTTTTAGAACAGAGTGGAATCAGTACAGAAGTAGAAATTGAAGTACAGAATAACTGTTTAGTAATCCGTAATATTTATCAGGCCCGTAGTGGCTGGGAACAATCATTTGCTCTAATGTCTGCCAATCATGACGATGTTTTAATTGATAGTGACATAGGCACAGATTGGGAGCAGCAAGACTGGCAATGGTAGTAAAGCGCTTTGATATATTTTTGATTAACCTTGATCCAAGCGTTGGTAGTGAAATTAAGAAAACAAGACCTTGTCTAGTTATTTCTCCTAACGAGATGAACAAACATATTGGCACAGTGATCATTGCGCCGATGACAACTAAGGGAAAATCATACTCAACAAGAGTTCCATGCATATTTCAGGGTAAAGAAGGGCAAATTGTTTTAGATCAAATTAGAACTGTTGACAAGTCTCGTTTGGTTAAAAAGTTAGGAGAAATTAGCTATGAAAGTCAAAAGTTAGTTTTAGCAATTTTGGCTGAATTGTTTGCAGAATAATTTAATTGATAATGTACTTCTCCCATTCGTTATGGTTGCCCGATCGCAGATATTTGGTAACCTCGAAATGCAAGCCACTATGGGGACGGCGCGGCTGTTTGCGTAATGGCATTGAGGCTTCTTTAGGCGTGCGATTTCCCTTTTTAACATTACATCTCACACAAGCGGTAATAATATTGTCCCAACTGTCAACACCACCACGCGATCGCGGCATCACATGATCCAGCGTCAGGTCATCGCCTGTATGTCCACAATACTGACAGGCATGAGCATCACGATGCAAAATATTACGGCGAGTAAGCGGAATCTCTTTATAGGGGATGCTGATATATTGCAGCATTCGGATCACAGTCGGTAATGGCATACCTGGATAGATCATTCTGCCATTATGTTCAACTTGTTCGGCTTTACCTTTTATAAGCAACACAATAGCTCGCTGCCAATTAGTGATGTTCAGCGGCTCATAGGATGCGTTGAGTACAAGGACTTTTGCCATTACTATCCAGCGAACTTACATGAGATGCTAGCACAGCTAGCTAAATTCAGCTAGCTGATCTTTGCGGATCGGGTAATTTGCGCGTGACTATGGCAGCAGCTAAGACTAGGGCTGTCGATACCCATAAACAGCCAACTAAACCAGACCTGATAAAACCGTGCCAGCCAAGCGTCCGCCCGAATTTGCCATGTAGTAAAAGCCAACATTTAGCGCGACTTGATCATCGTCAGTAAAATCTCATCTAAAGGACGCTCTTCATAGCCTAAAACTCCTTTAAGTTGCCCTTCAGCAGTCACGCCATGCTTGATACCTAAACCTTCGTGAATCACTTTCACCACAGGTGCGAGGCAATTAGTGGTGCAAGAGGCGGCGGTGAGCAGATGGTGCTGTGCAGGATCGTAAAGATGATCATTAATTCCCATCACAATATTTAGCGCTTCTTCTTTGACTGGAGCCGCCGCGATTACTATCGTATTTTGCCCGAAAAGTTATCGAAACTCCAGAGGCGTTGTCATGATAATTAATTATCATGACA
>JANXUJ010000129.1 GCA_025356295.1 Cyanobacteriota bacterium | reverse complement strand
TGATCGCACTTCAAATCATATTCCAAATCCTACTTATTTAGGATGAATAGCGAGGAGCTTAAGCTCCTCGCTATTCATCCTAAATAAGTAGGATTTGGAATATGATTTGAAGTGCGATCATCAAACTGCGATCGCTAGGATATCTATGAAAAATTTAACAAAAAATTTAAATATTGATTTTATAAACCATCAAATACTAATTGAGTTTACAAGCGGTCACTACTCCGAAATGATGCGAGTGGGAACTACACATAGGGTTACTGTTCCCTATAGTTGCTTTTCTAAAAAGCTGCAAACAATCCATCGTAATGGGGGCAAAATTACGAATGTGTCTATTTCACAGCTTCAGCTTGGAATGTTGGCTACTAATTTTGAAGAGATGATACCGATCGCCCAAGCTACACAACTTTCAACTACACAGGCTACTGCTCCATCTGTAGAAATTTCTGGAGAAGTGGAGAATATTTCTGAAGAGTTATCAGAAATAGTTGCTACGCCTCTTCCCGAAACAGTTCCAGAGACTGTACCAGATCAAAAATTTGATCTTGTTGTTGAAATGGCTGTTGAGATTACTATTGAAACACTTGTCACACCTGTAATCGAGCCTGTAGTCGAAGATATTATTGAGTCAACTGTTGAACCAACTATAAAATTTTCTGCTGAATCAGCGACAACATTGCCTAAGTCGAAAAAATCAAAAACTTCAACTAAGTCAGGACATGGTTTTAATAAACCAAAAGATGACACTCAGCCACGCTCAACTCGGAAGCCAAAAAGTTAATGGATATTAGGGAGTTTGTCGAACAATCAATCGGACATTGGCGATCGCAACGCAGCGCTCATCATCTTGCTTTTGGACACTTTGAAGCTGTTCAGTCTGAGATAGATATTACTTCTCTCTCAATAGATGCTCCCGAAGTGATAGAACTCTGTCAAACCTACAACATCGATCCTCAAACCGCAGTCTTACCATTTCGTATGTCTTGGGAAGGTCAATCTGACTGGGAAGACAGCGAAGCCGTCAAGGGAAATTGTGTTTTAATACCCGTTCCTGATCTTGAGCAACCGAATCGTGGCAAGCTTTTGCGCGAACGTGGTTATGCTGAAGAAATGGCGGCTGTCGGTGAATATTACTTCACCGATGATGGCACATTTGTGCTGACCACATCTTACGATCGCGCTGCGGCTGAAGAAAAAATCTGGTTTGTTAATCCTAATGTCCGATGTCGAGTATCACTGATCAAAACCAGTGCTGGCACGGGCGTTGTCACTGCTTCTTTTTCATCAGAGATTCGTCAAACATCTAAAAGCTAACATCAGCAACTCTTATTTAAAAATCGGATAGTTCTAAAGAGTGCTAATGTCACGCACGAAGCGCGAGACATTAGTGTCCCAAAATTATCCAAAAAACAATCGAAAGATTAATAATAAACATCTATAAATATGATGCATAAATCTGAAGCTATATCAAATGATCTGCTCACTCTTGCTCATTGGATGGCGGGAGACTTTAGCAACTATCAGCAAGCATCGACTAGCCCCAAAGATTACGCCCACATTCATGTTTTCTTTCGCCCTTTATCATTTGAGTTCTTTTCAGGAATTGGACTTTATTCTGAGCAGGTCTATGACTACGACCTCTGGACACCTTATCGACAAGGCGTACATCGCTTAGTCGATCGCGGCGATGATGTTTATATCGAAAACTTCAGCCTCAAAAATGCAATGTTTTTTGCTGGCTCAGGGCGTGACTTAAACATTCTCAAAACAATTACCCCAGACGCGATCGCACGGCGCTACGACTGCTCAATGGTATTTAAACGCGATCGCGATCGCTTTATTGGTAGCGTAGAAGGCGATCGCTGTTTGATCGAAAAAAATGGCTGTCAAACTTATCTCGATAGCTATGTCGAAATCACTGAGACAACTTGGTTGAGTCTCGACAAAGGACTAGATGTTAATACTCACAAGCAAGTTTGGGGTTCGACAACTGGTCCATTAAGATTTGAAAAACGGGAGAGCTTTGCCCATGAAGTCCCAACTATCTTATAAACTACCTTCAATCCATTTAGAGTCAGACAAAGCCAAAATGCTGCCACCAGAAGCGCAGAAAAAAATGCAATGCTGGATTCGCAGCCGCCACTTGATTTGTTCAGGCAACTTTTTTATATATGAAAGTGTAGACTACAGCGCCGTTGAACGCTTCTCAGAATGCGTGACCGTGCTGGGTGGCACAGTGATTACAGTCGATCCTGTCGATAAAATCTGGATGGGCGATCATCGCCAAGTGATTCTCTATCGTTCCAAAGCAAGTCTGCATACTCCACACCATCAACTGAAGCAATATTGGATTAAATACGGTAATTTTCGCACCCGCTTTGATGAACAAGTCTAAAACAAAATCAAAGCATGGGTCGTACCCTACACAGACGACCCATGCTTCTAGGTGTTAAGTTTAGCGAAATTACTAAGAATGCAACTTTTTAAGATAAGTTGCATTCTTAGTAACTAATCTGTCAACAGTTTAGGCTCATGATGCGCGCCGCACATCATAAGCTCTGGATATACACTTTTTTGGAGGCGATCGCATTATGTCTTTATCTCAAAAAATCTTTGTAGCATCAACTTGTTCTTATTTAATTGCAAGTTTTGCGTTCACTCCTTTTGCTGAAGCCCAATCTCGGAGGGTAAGATATGTGCCACCCAGCAATCTTGATGCACCCAAAGTCTCAGTACCCGGAATTAGTCGTAGCGCAGGTTGTGTCGAATTTGCTTGTTTGATTGCCTTAGTTCCCGATCTACAAGTAGAAACTTCGCCAGTACCCCAAACTATTTCTGAACGTCCAACGATTTATCTCCTCACTCCTAAAGTTGATAATCAAGCATCTTTTACCCTCTCTGAAGACAATGGACCACTAATACCAAGCAAGCGCATCTATCACAAGAAATTTTCTCTCAAAAACGAAGCAGGTGTGATTGCGTTTAAGCTGCCTGATGATGCTCCGACCCTAGAAATTGGAAAAACCTATAAATTGAGATTTGATATCAATGATAGTCTTTACGCTTCTAAGACTGTGTATGGTTATATTCGACGAGTCTCGCCGAGTCAAAAGTTGGTTGCCCAACTCAACAAAATCTCAAAACCTATTGATCGCGCTGTATTATTTGCTCAAGAAAGCATTTGGTTTGAGGCTGTGCAGGCTTTAGCTGAAGCTCAACTGACCGTACCGAAAAACACCGAAGTTATTGATGAATGGACTTCTCTATTGAAGTCAGCCAATCTTAATAATGTTCTCCGATATTCTTTTGTCACTCAAAAATAATGCTTAGTTAGAACACAAAACCAGAAGACGAGTTGTGACTCTTCGTGCCGCAACTCGCTTCTTGGATTTTAATTTATAGCTATATCTAAGACGATGGTGTGTGATTTTGAATCATTATCCATCACAATTAAGAGAGAAATGTGATGGGAATCAGAACACAGTTACAAAATATAAAAATAAAAAATATAAAAAATATTTTGTGGAAATGGCGTGGAATTGCGATCGCTGCGCCCACAATTTCCATAGTTGTGATCGGTCTGCGGCTAATGGGCGCGTTAGAGTCTGGCGAGTTAGCCATGTTCGATCAGTTTGTGCGCTGGCGATCGCCCGAACCAGCCGATAATCGGATTGTGATTATTGGCATCGATGAAGCGGATGTGCGTCAATATTCTTGGCCGCTAGATGATGCTTTACTGACCAAATTACTAAACAAAGTAAAACAACAAAAACCGAGAGCGATCGGATTAGACCTAGCTCGTGATAAACCAATCGGTGTTGGCTATTCACAATTAGAAAAACTGTTTAAAACCACTCCCAATTTGATTGGCGCAACCAAAAAAGCTGATCTCGTTGATTCAAATTTTGCGGTATCCAGTTCCGATATTAGCCCACCACCTGCTCTTCCCACCGATCAAGTTGGTGCGGTCAATCTTCCCATTGATGCTGACGGACGCATTCGCCGAGGATTACTAGCTCTGCGATTACCTAATGGAGAAGTTTCGACCAGTTTTGGGTTGCAACTGGCGATGCTCTATCTGGACGGCGAAAAAATAGTTCCCTTTGAGCAAGCTCTAAATCCCCCAAAGCTGCGTGAAAATGATGGTGGTTATAACCGAGCTGATGTTGGTGGACATCAATTTATGATTAATTATCGCCAATCGCGCAAGGGCTTCCAGATTGTGCGATTGGCGGATGTAATGACAGGTAAAATTGCACCAGATTTACTGCGCGATCGCGTAGTGATGATTGGCACAACGGCGGTAAGTTTAAGGGATTGGTTTTTCACGCCACTCGACAGTGGGCTTGGCAGTACGCGTATTTTTACATCTGGAATTGAAGTTCAAGCGCAAATTGCTAGCCATATAATCAGTGGCGCTCTTGATGGCAGGGCTGGTATTCAGTCTTGGGAAAAACATTGGGAATGGCTGTGGATTTTTAGTTGGTCTTTGGCTGGTTCGATCTTGATTTGGCAATGGCGTAATGTCAACACCAAAGATCGCGAGATTCAAGTGCTATTAATGCGATCACTTAGTGCATTGATACTAGGCGGAAGTCTAGCTGCATCTTGTTTTATCGCCTTGATCTATGGTTGGTGGTTGCCCTTTGTACCAGCGGCGATCGCCTTTATCGGTGGTGGGGCGATCGTCACTAGCTACTTAGCGATCACGGCGGCACAAATCCGTACTTATTTTAGTCGCTACTTGACTGATGCCGTAGTCAAAAGCTTGTTAGAAACTCCTGAAGGGCTGAAGCTAGGAGGCGATCGCCGCAAAGTCACGATTCTGATGTGTGACCTGCGGGGCTTTTCAACTATTTCCGAAAAAATGTCACCTGAAAAAGTGGTCGAAATTCTCAATGTTTTTCTGGGGGCAATGACTGAGGCGATTGCCCCTTATGAAGGCACAATTGATGAGTTTATTGGCGATGCAATTCTCGTTTTATTTGGTGCGCCAATCCATCGTGAAGACGATGCGGCGAGGGCGGTGGCAAGTGCGATCGCGATGCAACTCGCCATGCGATTGGTAAATAGCCAGCTTTCGGAAATGAAACTACCCGAAATCGCGATGGGAATTGGCATCAACACAGGTGAAGTAGTTGCAGGTAACATCGGTTCGCAATCTCGTGCCAAATACGCAGTTGTTGGCAATCATGTTAATCTCACTGCTCGCATCGAATCTTACACCGTAGGCGGACAGATTCTAATTTCAGAAACTACTTATGCTGAAGTGCAGGAGTTAGTTAAAATAAATGGCTCAATGGAAGTCGAACCTAAAGGCGTATCACAACCAATTTCTATCTATGATATTTCTGGTATTGATGGTGTGTATAGTCTTGAACTGCCATCAATTAATGAATCTCTAAAAATCTTAGCCACACCAATTCCGATTACCTATCGCATTTTAGAAGAGAAGCATCTAGGTACAGAATCCTCTGAGGGAGAGTTGCGTTGGTTATCACCTTATGGCGCGGAAATGGTTACTAAAGAAGATATTCCTGTTTTAACAAATCTCAAAATCTATTTAAAAGTCCCTGCCCCAGATTCTCTTCAGTCAGAAATTGAAGGTGAAATTTATGCCAAAGTATTGAGACAACCAGAGCATCTAAAAAATCGCGCAATACAATTGCATCAATCTTGGTCAGATTCTTTAGTACTAGAAAACAAGTTCGCGATCGCTCCTACCCAAAATCATCCTATCCGAGATCATAAGTCACAAAATCAAAAACAAATTTATATCCATTTTACGACTATACCTAACGATCTTAAAGCGTGGATCGAATTGCTATAATCTTTTCTAATACAAATCACTGCACTATGTCCAACCATCTCGCGCGATCGCAAAGTCTCTATCTCCGCAAACACGCTGACAACCCGATCGCATGGTATCCTTGGGGCGATGAAGCCTTAGACAAAGCTAGAGCTGAGAACAAGCCAATATTTCTGTCGATTGGTTACTCTAGCTGTCATTGGTGTACGGTGATGGAACATGAAGCTTTTTCGGACACCGTAATTGCGGACTATATGAATGATCGCTTTGTATCGATTAAAGTCGATCGCGAAGAGCGTCCTGACCTAGATAGTATCTATATGCAAGCCGTGCAGATCATGGGTGAAAGCGGCGGCTGGCCACTAAATCTGTTTCTGGCTCCCGATGACCTAGTTCCCTTCTATGGTGGCACATATTTCCCAATTGAGCCGCGCTATGGACGACCAGGTTTCTTGCGAGTGCTGCAATCGATTCGCGAAATTTATTATGAACGTAACCAAGATATTCAAGATTACAAAGATCAGATCGTTCGCAATCTCCACCAAGTTAATAAACTCACCCCTGTGCCAATCATTAGCGATGAAGTCTTAGCAAATGGAATTGCTAAATGTGCTGAAGTGGTCACTAATCGCGATTATGGAACTTGTTTCCCGATGATTCCCTATGCCAATTTTTTGTTGAGAGCAAGTCGATTTGAATCTGGTGAATCGATTCTCAAAAACAAAGCTCAACAGCGTGGTTTAGATTTAGCTCTGGGTGGAATTTTTGACCATGTTGCAGGCGGATGGCATCGCTACACTGTCGATCATACTTGGACAGTACCGCACTTTGAGAAGATGCTCTATGACAATGGCTTGATCATGGAATATCTCGCTAATCTCTGGCTATCAGGGTTGCAAGAACCTGCGATCGCTCGTGCCTGTGACCTCACTTCAACTTGGCTTCAGCGTGAAATGTTAGCGGAAGAAGGATGTTTTTATGCTTCTCAAGATGCTGATAGCGAGGGTCGCGAAGGTAAGTTTTGGGTATGGAGTTTTGCCGAACTGAAGAAGATTTTTAGTACAACGGAACTCGATCTATTAATTCAAGAGTTTACGATCTCTGTAAATGGCAATTTTGAAGAAACTAATGTTTTGCAACGCAAAAAACGTGGTGAATTTTCACCCGAAATAGAAGCTAGCTTAACGAAGTTGTTCCGCCTTCGCTATGGAGAGTTCTCCCGCCCGACCGATGCTTTTCCTGTCGCCCGTAGCCAAGATGATATCCGCGAAATTGATTGGGAAGGTCGCGTCCCTCCTGTAACTGATACTAAAGCGATCACCGCTTGGAATGCGATGATGATTTCAGGTTTAGCGACTGCCTATCGTGCCTTTTTAAAGCCGATTTACAAACAACTTGCGGTTGATGCCGCTAAATTTATTTTAGAAAATCAATGGATCGAAGGACGTTTACAACGAATTAATTATGAAGGTGAAACGGCGGTGGCAGCGCAGTCAGAAGACTATGCTTTGCTGATTAAGGCGCTACTCGATTTGCATCAAGCCATACCTGAAGCTGCCGATTTCTATCTACAACAGGCGATCGCGATCCAAGCTGAATTTGATCGTGATTTCTGGGATAAGATGTCGGGCGGCTATTTCAACACTACCAGTGAATCTAGCCAGCATCTGCTATTGCGAGAGCGCAACTATCAAGATAATGCGACACCCTCAGCTAATGGTATTGCGATCGCCAATCTAGTCCGCTTTGCGAGCCTAACTGAGAAGCTAGAATATCTAGACCGAGCCGAGTTAGCGCTGAAACGCTTTGGTCATGTAATCGCTAATAGTCCTGTAGCTTGTCCAAGTCTGCTAGTCGCTTTTGACTGGTTCCGCAATCATACGCTTGTCCGTACCAATCTATCTCAATATAACTATCTCAATTCACAATATCTTCCCTCAGTGATGTTGCGAATCGATCAACATTTTGATCAAGATTTACCAAATTCTGAGGCGATCTCGATCATTTGTCAGGGGTTTGCCTGTCTTGAGCCTGCAACGAGTCAAGAGATGTGCGATCGGCAATTATTGCGGAGTACGACTAGAGTTAGGTGAGGTTATAATAACCAGAATCAATCTGAGATTTCTTATTATGAAGAAAATAAAAACTATGAAACACCTCAAACAACTAACCTGTATCATTGAGCGAGAAAACAATGGCTTTGTCTCTCTTTGTCCTCAAGTCGATATTGCCAGTCAAGGCGATTCAGTAGAAGAAGCCAGAAAAAATTTGGTCGAAGCAATCGAATTATTCTTTGAAATGGCAAGCCCACAGGAACTTTTAGCGAGAGTGTACTCAGAAATTTATGTGACGCAGATTGAGGTAGCAATTGGGTAAACTTCGAGTCTTTTCTGCTAAACAAATCTGTCAAATCTTAACTGAGAATGGTTTTGTGCAAGTAAGACAGCGCGGTAGTCATATCATTATGCAAAACAAAATTGAGGACTCTACCATTACAGTCCTTGTGCCGAACTACTCAGAAATCAAGATTGGCACACTCCAATCAATTATCAGGCAATCATGTTTAACTCGATCCCTATTTGAGTAGATATCTTAACAACTTAGATAACTTCAAATAAATCAAATTGCAGTGCCGAGCAAATACAATAAACTCATCCGAATTGCCACACCATTTGTCACCTGTTTATCGATTAAGCTCAAGCGCGGATCATCCATCAAGTCTGAGCTAATCTCTACCCCACGATTGACGGGACCTGGGTGTAACACTTGGACATTGGGCGCACATTTAGACAAGCGATCGCGAGTTATTCCATACCGCGCGTGATACTCACGCAGACTGGGGATCAGGAACTGTCCCATCCGTTCCATTTGCAAGCGTAAAGTCATCACAAAATCAGCATCCTTAAGAGCAGGTTCGAGAGAGTAATGGATTTTTGCGCCATATTCGGCAAACTCGGGTGGTAATAATGTCGGTGGTGCAGCGAGATGCACTTCTGCACCATTGGTAATCAAACTCCAAAGATTTGATCGCGCAACTCGTGAATGTAAAATATCGCCCACGATCGCTACTTTTTTACCCTTGAGGTCTTTAGCACTAGGAATAGTGGGATTGAGATACATACAGAGCGTTAGCAAATCTAGCAAGGCTTGAGATGGATGTTCGTGCTTGCCATCTCCCGCATTGAGAATCGCCACTTTGCCACTAAGGGCGTCCATGTCTTTGGCGATCGCTAAAGGCACACCCGCCGCCTGATGGCGGATGACCATAATGTCTGTTCCCATCGCCAAAAAAGTCCGCGCCGTATCAAGAATTGTTTCACCTTTTGAGAGTGAAGAAGTGCCTGGAGAAAAATTAAGCGTGTCCGCAGAAAGACGTTTGGCGGCAAGCTCAAAACTATTGCGAGTACGGGTCGAAGATTCAAAAAACAAATTAGCGACAACTTTGCTCTGCAAGGTCGGCACTTTTTTATTTCGGCGCGACAACACTTCTAAAAAGCTAACGGCTGTCTGCAATACTGTTTCATAATCGTTTGGCGTAAAGTCGGCAAGCGTAATAACATGCTTTCGCTGCCAAGTAAGTTCAGTCATGGTCGTTGGCTATGAAACAAAAAGTACGCTGACAGGAGCAGGAGCAACCATGTCGCTTGGTAAGAAAGCACGAGAGCTAACCAGTACTAATGTAAATAAGAAGACTGCAAAAATAATGATCGGGGCAATGTACTGACGAAAAAATGGCACGGGTATGGTTGTGTAGATGACTTTTACATTATCTACGATTTAGATCGCTTTGCGTTTTAAATAAAACTAAATAATTAGTATCTATTAAAAGCCCTGCTTTGCAAGGCTTTTAATAGATACTAATTATTCTTTAGGCTGCAACTTCGTGAGTTTGTCCTGTTTGCAAGTTCCATAAGCTCGTATAAATCCCATTCTCAGCAACCAACTGATCATGAGTTCCTATCTCTACGACTTTGCCTTGATCCATCACATAAATACGATCAGCATGGCGAATTGTGGATAGACGATGGGCGATCGCGATCGTAGTGCGATTTTTGGTAATTCGCTCTAGAGATTTTTGAATTGCGGCTTCTGTCTCATTATCGACCGCCGAAGTTGCTTCATCAAGAATTAAGATCGGAGGATTTCGTAACACCGCACGCGCGATCGCAATTCTTTGTCTCTGACCACCTGAGAGCTTCTGACCACGTTCACCGACTACTGTATCGTAACCTTTGGGCAGAGCTTGAATAAACTCATGAGCTTCCGCAATCTGAGCCGCTTCGACAATCTGTTCGACCGTAGCCTCAAAAGAGCCATAGGCAATATTTTCTAAAACTGAGCCGTGAAATAGAAATACATCTTGGCTGACCCAGCCCACACAAGAACGTAGCGATCGCAGTTC
This sequence comes from Cyanobacteriota bacterium, assembly GCA_025356295.1. Taxonomy (GTDB): domain Bacteria; phylum Cyanobacteriota; class Cyanobacteriia; order Pseudanabaenales; family Pseudanabaenaceae; genus Pseudanabaena. The sequence goes on along the minus strand of JANXUJ010000129.1, from coordinate 33,495 downwards.
TAAGTCACGAATATCAATGCGATCAAGAAAAATATTGCCCGATTGAATTTCATATAAACGTAATAGAAGTTTGACTAAAGTACTTTTTCCCGAACCAGTTGCGCCCACGATCGCTGTCGTTTTGTGCGCGACAATCTCTAAGGAGAGATTTTCGATGATTGGGAAATTGGCAGCATAGCCAAAGGTGACATTTTTTAATTGAATATTGCCTTGAATTTGAGATTGCGGCGGCAAAACTTGCGAACCAGAATGAATCGCGATCGGTGTATCTAACAAATCAAGAATACGATTGGTCGAAGCCATTGCCCGTTGGTATTGATCCAGCGTATCTCCCAATCGTGTCAACGGCCAAAGCAACCGCTGAATCAGATAAACCATCACTGAATAATTTCCGACTGAGAGTCTTTGCGCTTGCACTTCCAATCCACCGAAATATAAAATCGCAATAAACCCGCCGAAAATTAGTACCCGAATTAACGGCACAAAAGCGGCACTATACGCGATCGCCTGACGATTACTTTGCCGATAGCGATCGCTCTCCTTCTCAATTCGTTTACTTTCATAATCCTCAGTTACAAAAGCCTTAATCGTAGTAATTCCACCAATATTATTAGCTAGCTGACCATTGAGCAAACCCACATTTTCACGCACAATGGCGTAACGCGGCGCAAGAAATTTCTGGAACCAAATCGAACCCCACAAAATAAATGGCATTGGCAACATCGCCAACCAAGCCACATTGGGCGTAATCACAAAAAATGCACCACCGATCAAAATAATCGTTGCCGACACCTGAATTACTTCATTAGCACCACCATCAAGAAAGCGCTCCAATTGATTGACATCATCACTCAAAACCGACATCAATCCACCCGAACTACGCTCCTCAAAAAAGGCTAGTTCCAATTCCTGCAAATGTTGATAAGCGTCAAGGCGCAAGTCATGCTGCACCGTCTGAGCAAGATTCCGCCATTGCAACGCATAAGCATATTCAAAAATCGACTCCAATCCCCAAATCACTCCACTGATTGCCGACAGCACAAACAACTGCGCTGCTAATCCTTGCACTCCCAAAGGATTAGCCCAAAAGTTCTCTTTCTGTAGTACCAGATCGATCGCCGCCCCAATCAAAACGGGTGGAGCCAGATCAAAAAACTTATTTAGAATCGAGCAAGTCGTGGCTGTCCAAATTTGTTGACGATAATTACGCGCATAGTGGAGAAGACGCATGAAAGGATGAACATTAGACATTTTATGCTTAGGATATATTTAGAACATACTATGAGCAGCTAGTATATCAATATCTCAAATCGCAACTGTACCAAGCAATTTTTCTAATCTAGATAGCTTTCCATATGCCCATAATCAGCGATATCTCTCCGACAACTACTTTAATTATTCAAATCAGTGTAGTTGCAGCTTGGCTCGGTCTCGTCTTTTTAGCTTCAGAAATCTTGCATCGTCTGAAGCAAGACCCAGAGCTAGTTCGCAAAGTTGTGCATATCGGTACGGGTAATGTGCTGCCGATCGCGTGGTGGTTGCATATACCGACATGGCTATGTGTGAGCGCAGGAGTGACATTTAGTGCGATCGCCTTAATCTCACACCACACTAATATTTTGCCGATGCTCAATGATGTAGGGCGCAAAACTTACGGTGTTTTCTACTACGCACTTAGTATCACAATTTTAGTGACCCTCTTATGGAATGACTATCCACAATATGCCGTCATCGGTGTCATGGTAATGTCTTGGGGCGATGGCATGGCGGCGTTGATCGGCAAGCGTTTTGGGAAACATACTTTTATCCATATGGACAATAAGCGTAGTTTGGAAGGCTCATTTGCCATGTTTGCCACTAGCCTAATGGTGATGCTCTGTATATTTGGGTTTACACATGGCATCCATTTAAATGATGTTGGTATTGCTATTCCTGTGGCAGCGATCGCCGCATTATTAGAAGCTTTTTCCCCTGGTGGAACTGATAATATTTCAGTTCCACTTTCGAGCGCAGCTCTGAGCTACGCTCTACAATCAATTTTATAAACCAAAGAGAAAGGCACTTTGCGCCTTTCTCTCTATTACTAGCTCTCTTTATTACCAACGTAGTAATTATTACCAACGTAGTAAGTTAAACTGCTCCATATCAACAGTATCGCGACTGCGATAAATTGATAGCACGATCGCTAAACCCACAGCCGCCTCAGCCGCCGCGATCGAGATCACAAAAATTGTAAATACTTGACCGCGAATGCTTGCCGAATCGAGGAAGTTTGAAAACGCCATCAAATTAAGATTAACGGCATTCAGCATTAATTCCACAGACATTAAAACGCGCACAGCATTACGGCTAGTAATTAATCCATAAATGCCGATACAAAACAGAGCAGCGGCAATAATCAAAAAAGGTTCTAAAGACATATCTGTTTACGATTAAGTTTAATTACCCAGAAATCTGTAGTATCACCCGTGGCGATACTACAGATTTATTTGGAAGCAACAAGTTGCTCTTTTGGTTTTTCTAACAACTCAAGTGAATCTTCATCAACTTGACCAACTTTAACCATGTCAGGCAAAAGCTCGCGGCGGGCAAGCACGATCGCCCCAATTAGCGAGACTAATAACAAGATCGAGGCGAGTTCAAAGGGTAGTAAGTAATCACTAAAGAAATGCAGCCCGATTACGACCATTGTCGAAGGGAGTTTAGCGATCGCAGGAGCGATCGCCCAATTAGTTGAAGTCACAGTGACTCCTAGTAATCCAAATAGCCCTAAGCAAACTACACCCGTGACCACACTGCGTAAAGCGCCATATTTAACTTCTTGATAATCTTGGCGCTTATTAACCAACATGATCGCAAACAAGATCAAGATATTTACCGCACCAACATAGATCAGCACTTGCGCAGCCGCCACAAAGTCAGCATTTAGCAACAGATATAAACCTGCCACACTAATAAAAGTTGCACCGAGTAAGAACGCGGCATACACGATATTTTTTAATAACACAACTCCCATCGCTGAAGACGTTAGCATCACCGTCAAAATTATCAAGGATACAGTTTGAGAACCATCGCCTAAACCAATATTGTTTATCATAAATTTTTTGCCTATTCTTAACTGTTATTTATTTTCAGATGCAGCTTCAGCAATCTCTTCAGGACGCAAGCCCGCGCGTTTGGCAGTGTGTGGTACTTCATGTCCCTCCATCACGCCTTTAGGCAAATATGCAAGCTCGCGAATCGGAGTGACCAGAGGGTCTTCAGTCACCTTAGTTGGCATCCGTCCCAGCGCCACACTATCAAAGTTCAGTTCATGGCGATCAAAGGTAGACAAATCATACTCCTCGGTCATGGACAAAGCATTAGTGGGACAATATTCCACGCAGTTTCCGCAAAAAATACATACTCCAAAGTCAATGCTGTAACTCTTGAGTTCCTTTTTCTTCATCTCAGAGTTAAATGTCCAGTCAACTACAGGCAAGTTAATCGGACATACGCGCACACAAACTTCACAGGAGATGCACTTATCAAACTCGAAGTGAATCCGTCCACGAAACCGCTCTGAAGGAATCAACTTTTCGTAAGGATACTGCACCGTAATCGGACGGCGGCGCATATGATCAAATGTCACAGCCATACCTTGTCCGATATACCTTGCTGCTTGAACAGCATCTTTGGTGTAGTCACCAATTTTATTAAGAAATTTGAGCATGATGGTAATTGGTAATTTGGTTTATCTTTGAGAAAGTATGCTTCGCGTACTTTCTCAAACAGGTTCTATCCGCCAAACGCAAAAGGAAACGCTAATTTAAGTGCTGCGGTAATCAGCAGGTTAGCTAGTCCAATTGGTAATAGAAATTTCCAGCCGAGGTCGAGCAGTTGGTCGATCCGTACACGGGGAACTGTCCAACGTAAAAGAATTGCGAAAAAGATAAAGGCATAGGTTTTGACGAGAGTCGCTGTCAGCCCAATAAAAGCCGCCAGAATCTGCCACCATGCGGTATTTGCTTCAATTCCTAATGCATCACTAACTCTGTCGATCGGGAAAGGTAGTTCCCAACCGCCGAGGTAGAGAATCGAGGCTAGTAGACCAGCTAGTAGCAAGTTGGCATAGGAACCGCCGTAGAAGAAAGCAAATCTGATTCCTGAATATTCAGTCTGATAACCAGCCACCAGTTCTTCTTCTGCTTCTGGCAAGTCAAATGGTAAGCGTTCACATTCGGCAAGGGCGGCGATGATAAAAATCACAAAGCCGATCGGTTGTCGCCATATATTCCAAGAAAGAATACCGTATTCAGCTTGCTGATTAACAATGTCGATGGTGCTAAGTCCATTCGTCATCAGTGCCACAGCTAACACAGCTAGAGCCAATGGAATTTCATAGCTAATTGACTGGGCTGCCGCGCGTAAACCACCGAGCAGCGAGTATTTATTGTTAGAAGAATAACCTGCCATTAGCAAGCCGATCGGAGCAATGCTAGAAATGGCAATAATAAAAAATACGCCTGTGCCTAAGTCCGAAATGATCATATTTTGACCAAAAGGAATTACTAGGTAGCACAGAAACACCGAAGTAAATACAAGCGCAGGACCGATCGTGTAGAGCAGAGGATCAGCCTTTGCAGGAATTGTGCCTTGCTTGATTACCAGTTTGGCAACATCAGCGATCGGGATTAATAGCCCAAATGGTCCCGCATATTCAGGACCGATACGTTGTTGAGCGGCGGCGGAGATTTTGCGCTCTAGCCAAGTACAGGCGAGTGCGCCCACGGTTACGCCTAAGACCATTACTACCATCGGCAGTAACATCCAAATTACTTTGGCAATATCGCCAGGGAGTCCTAGTCCTGTCAGGACTTCGATTAAGGATTTTTGTAAATCAATTCCACCGTACATTAGCGATCGACCTCACCCATAATAATATCCACACTTCCGAGTATTGCCATGATGTCGGCAAGCTTCATACCACGAACCAGTTCAGGCAAGATTTGTAAATTAATAAACCCAGGTGGACGAACCTTGAAGCGCCATGGGAAGACACTATCTTCGCCAATGATATATACGCCCAACTCGCCTTTTGGTGCTTCAACGCGGACATAATGTTCGCCAGCTGCCACTTTGAACGTGGGTGATGGTTTTTTGCTAATAAACTGATAGTCCATCGAAGTCCATTCACTCTTGGGCCCAGCTAGAACTCTCTGTGCTTCAAGGTTCTCGAATGAGCCACCAGGGATTTGCTTGAGGCATTGCAGCACCATTTTTGTGGATTCGCGCATTTCGCGCACACGCACTAGATAGCGGGCAAGGCAGTCGCCGCCATTGTCCCACTGCACATCCCAGTCAAGTTCATCATAAAGCTCGTAATGGTCAACCTTACGCAAATCAAGCTTTACGCCTGAGCCACGCAACATGGGCCCTGACAAGCCCCAGTTGATTGCTTCATTGCGGCTAATCGTACCTAGCCCTTCTACCCGCTTGCGAAAGATCGGGTTATTAGTAATTAATTTTTCGTATTCGTCAATTACAGGCGTGAAATAATTGCAAAAATCTTCGCATTTCTCGATCCAGCCATAGGGCAAGTCCGCAGCCACGCCGCCAATGCGAAAGTAGTTGTGCATCATCCGCATCCCTGTGGCTGCCTCAAACAGGTCATAGATCATTTCCCGTTCGCGAAAGACATAGAAAAATGGAGTTTGTGCGCCGATGTCGGCGACAAATGTGCCAAGCCACAGTAAGTGAGAGGCGATGCGGCTGAGTTCGAGCATGATCATGCGAATGTAGCTGGCGCGTCGGGGGACTGGCACATTCGCTAATTTTTCGGGTGCGTTGACGGTGATTGCCTCGGTGAACATAGTCGCCAAGTAATCCCACCTTGTCACATAGGGTAGGTATTGAATAATCGTGCGGTTTTCGGCGATTTTTTCCATGCCTCGATGCAAATAACCTAAAACAGGTTCGCAATCGACTACATTTTCGCCGTCTAGCGTGACGATAAGTCTAAGAACACCGTGCATGGATGGGTGGTGAGGTCCCATATTTATGACCATGCGTTCGGCTTTGGTTTCAATCATCACCATGATTTGCGATCGCCTCTCTAATCTCTAAAACTGTGATCTTTAAGCTGCTGCTGTTAGTATATCGCCATGTTGGGGCTTGAGCTTGTGATAAAAACTAGCTAATCACTATTTTTTACCAAATGATTATCATAGATACTTACTCGCCCCCTCAAAAAGTATGCAACTTGTTTCTGAACAACGGACAAAGCTTGATAATGCTGACGATGCTCTGTTTTATGACTATCCGCGCTTTGTGACTCATGTGGACGATCGCTTTATTGAGCAACTTACTAATCTGTACCGCCAGCGCTTAGAGTCAAATACTCGCATCCTCGATCTGATGAGCAGCTGGGTATCACATTTGCCGAAGGAGATGGAATTTGCGCATGTTGAAGGACATGGGCTAAATGCCGAAGAGTTAGCAAAAAATCCGCGATTAGATCACTATTTTGTGCAGAATTTAAATAAGCAGCAAGTATTACCTTTTGCTGATCAGTTTTTTGATGCGGTCATAAGTACTGTCTCCGTCCAGTATCTACAATATCCAGAAGCCATATTTACAGAAATTCATCGCATTCTCAAAGTCGGCGGAATTGCGATTATTAGCTTCTCTAATCGGATGTTTTATCAAAAGGCTATTCAAGCATGGCGTGATGGTTCAGAAAGCGATCGCACTAAGCTAGTATTCAAATATTTTGCTGCGGTTCCCAAAGGTTTTACGCGTCCTGAATTAGTGGCAAATGTGCCACCAAGTACATCGTTTTTAGCAATGTTTGGTATGGCTAGCGGCGATCCGTTTTATGCTGTAGTGGCAACACGTTGTGAATAATTAACCTTCAAGCTTAGAAGTGTGAGTCGCCCTCTACGCGGGCGACTCACACTCTGGTTTTTTAATTATGCATAAAGCTGAACTGGATGAAGAGCAATGACTGATGTTTTGGTAATTGGTGGCGGTGTGATTGGTCTTGCTACAGCGATCGCACTTTCGCAAAAGGGAGCGAATGTTACTGTTGTTGAACGCGATCTTTGTGGACATGGTGCAACATGGGCGGCGGCAGGAATGCTTGCGCCTGAAGCAGAACGCCTTGAGGGTTCGCTATTAGAGTTTGGGATTCGCAGTCGAAAAATGTATCCACAATGGATTGCTAACTTGATGCGATTGTCTGGTCAAGATTGTGGTTATTGGTGTTGCGGAATAGTTGCGCCGATTTTAGCGGATTCAGCAGAATGCGATCGCTTATTGCAGCATCATAAGTATATTGACCGTGAACAAACTGATAAATGTCAATCTGGTCTAGGTGAATCAATTACAGGCTCTTTTTGGCTGCCCGAAGAAGGACAAGTCAATAATCGCAAACTTATTCAGACCTTGTTAATAGCAGCGCGATCGCTATCGATCAAGATACTCGAAGGCATAAATGTTTATCAAATTGAGCGCGATCGCAATCGGGTAACACATCTCGATACGAGTGCAGGCAAGTTGCAGAGCGATCGCTATATTTTGGCAACAGGTGCATGGACAAGATGCCTGTTGCCATTGCCAGTCAAGCCAATTAAGGGGCAAATGCTGTCTGTATATGATCGGGATCGTCAATTACAACGAGTAATCTTTGCGCCGACTTGCTATATTGTGCCTCGTCAAGATGGCACGATTGTGATTGGGGCAACGGTTGAGGATACTGGCTTTACGCAGGGCAACACTGCTGCGGGAATTATGCATTTACTAAATAATGCGATCGCAGTTTATCCTGCGATCGCAAATATGCAAATCACGGAAACATGGTGGGGATTTCGTCCTTATACTCCCAATGAGATTCCCCTTCTTGGAGCTAGTGATTATGAAAATCTAATTATCGCAACGGGGCATTATCGCAATGGAATTTTGTTTGCACCGATTACAGCCAAATTGCTAACTGATTTTATTATTGATGGCATACCTACTCCCTTCGCAGTGAATGATTAGTGATGCGCGGCGGAGCCGCACATCACTAATTCACTAGAACCTAAAAGCGTGAGTCCCCGCGTAGCGGGCGACCCACGCATCACTAATTTTGGGTTTTAATATCGATCAGTCTCCGTAAGTGTCAAAATAAACGCTAACGTTGCGAGACTGAGGCGAAATAATGTCACTAAAAGCTGGCAAAGAAGCGCTGCTGCGAAAACACTATACCGAAGCGATCGCCATCTTGAGCGAATATAGCCAAGAGCATGATGACCCAAACTCTAAAGAGTATGTTCAGTCGCAAATTTGGATGGTTTCGGCATACAAAAAAACAGGTCGTGCTGATAAAGCGATCGCCATTTGCGAAAATTTAGCAGAATATGCTGATCCCCAATTACAAAAATGGGCGCAAAAATCTTTGATCACACTTCGCGCTTTGCTTGAGGCTCCGACCGATGATCGGATCAAGCGAAATGAAGATGTCGCCTCAGTGATCAAGTCGAGTCCGCGCCGTTATCGCAAAAAAAATGTTGCTTTATCTTTGCCATCTCGATATACATATTCTCTAATCGCAGCGATCGTACTGACGATCGCCGCATTTATTGGCTTCCAATTTTTAATTGGCTATGGAATTTCGCGGATTTTCACAGATTATTTTTCGGAAACTTGGCTAAAAACAACGGTGATCGTATCAGGAATATTTAGCGTTCTGCTATTTTTTATGTCGCCCTGGATTATCGACATTACTCAAAAGCAATATCACCGCATTCAATGGATTACTCTCGCCGATTTGGATGAAAAAAGTCCTGAAGCTGTGGAAGTAATTGAAGAGTTCTGCGAAAAATACAATATATTTGTACCGCGCTTAGGATGGATAGAAGATGATGCGCCCGTAGCATTTACCTATGGTGTAATTTCTAACTCAGCACGAATTGTGGTCAGTCGTGGCTTGTTTGAATGTCTAGATGATGATGAAATTGCGGCGGTCTATGCCTATCAATTGGGACGGATTAGGAATAAGAGTTTTGCGGTTTTAACCTTTATTTCGGCTCCCGTACAAGTTCTCTACTTCATCTATGTATTACTAAGTCGCCTTAGTTATCGTGCCAAAAGTGCCAAACAAATCTGGCAAGTTTTGGCAACTTTGGCAAATGTTCTTTATTCTCTCAGCAATTATTTGCTGGTTTGGCTCTCTCATTCCAGCACGATCGTCAGCGATCGCTTTGCCTCAGAAATCACAGGCAACCCTAACGCTCTAGCCAGAGCGCTACCGAAAATGGCACGGCAAATGTTGCCTTACAACCAGCCAGCGATGCCCACTAACCGCCTTTTAGAATCGACTAGAGCAATTGGGATTTGCGATCGCCAAACGATGACAGCGATCGGCTTAGCAATGGAAATCGCTCATTCAGGGCAAACTGATCAAGACCCATATCGCGTATTTCTATGGGAGCTTTTTAATCCCTGGCGGCGTTGGCTAGAGTTACATTCCACGCATCCATTAGTTGGGACTAGGCTCAGATTTTTGGCGGGATATTCCCAACAATTAGGACTATTAACCGAGTATGATTTTGCGGAATTATTAAAAGAAGAGAAAAAGCTCAATAAAAAACGTTTATATCAAAATTTTTGGCGAGATTTATTAATCCAAATCTCGCCAGTTATTGGCGTTATCATGGCCGTGATCGCGGCGATGCTGCTATCACAGCTATACAATCGATGGTTATTATTGAGCTTCTTAATGATTGGCTTAGGGTTGGGGTTTATGCTGCAAGGTAGTTTGCGCTATCCCGATTTTCGCCGCGTTGCGGATACTGATTTAGTCAGCCTATTGATCGATCCCTATACCAGCTATGTCCAAGGCGCTCCTGTGCAGATACCTGGGGAATTACTCGGCTATGGCACTGACGAGTTTTATCTTGGCTATGCAGTCCGTCTCGAAGATCAGGGTGGCTTAGCATTTCTCAACTACATTCCCAACTTCCGTCAATGGATTATTGATCCTGCAAATACGATCAAAAATCTTGAAATGTTATGCGATCGCTCTGTAATTGCCACAGGCTGGTTTCGGCGCGGCAAGTTCCCGATTATCGATCTATCAACATTGCAACCAATCATGGAAGATCGTCCCAAACAACGCGCTTCTCTAACCAGTCATCATCAATTCTGGAATAATATTGGCAGTTCAATCCTTGTTTTACTAGGCTTATCACTGTTATTACTAACTTCACGATTGTTCTGATAAACTGTTATTCATCAATTCTTTAGCACCACCTAAAAATTTAAACAATATTGGGAATGGGAATAGCTATGACAACGATTAGTTATGAAGAAGATATTATTGCTTGGGCGAATCAACAAGCGTGGCTAGTCCGTAATAAAAAGTTTGAATTACTAGATATCGAGCATATTGCTGAGGAGATAGAAGATGTGGGTAAAAGTGAACAGCGCGAGCTAGCAAGTCGAATGGCTGTACTTCTTTGTCATTTGCTGAAATGGGAATATCAACCCGCTCGTCAAGGCGCAAGTTGGCAAGCCACAATCAAGACTCAAAGAGAGCGAATTAAAAATCGTTTGTATAAAACACCGAGTCTAAAAAACTGCTTAAGCGATCCTGAGTGGTGGGCTGATGCATGGGCTGACGCGCGTGACAAAGCTGAGAAAGAAACTGATATCTCTTATGAAAAGTTTCCTGAAAAATGTCTCTGGGAAATTGAAAATATTTTATTTGATAATTGGTTCCCACAAGATTTTGCGGCTGGATAACTGCGGGAAATTACAAGGCGATCGCGATTATGTCTACTTCATTCCAAATTCATAAAGATACGATTGACCAAGTAAGTCAAAAAGCAGACATCGTAGATATTGTCTCCGAGCGCGTTGTCTTACGCAAAAGTGGTGCAAATTTTCGGGGGGCTTGTCCTTTTCACAACGGCACAAATGCCTCGGCGCTGACAGTGAGTCCAGCGCGACAGATGTATCATTGCTTTAATTGCGATGTGTCAGGCGGCGCAGTTAAGTTTTTGATGGAGATCGATAAGCGATCATTTTCTGATGTGGTTTTGGAATTGGCAAAACGTTATAACGTTCCCATCCAGACTGTTCAGCCTGAGAAAGCTCAAGAAATTCAACGTCAAATTTCCCATCGCGATCGCCTCTATGAAGTGATGGGCTTGACGACAAGTTTTTATCAACATGCGCTGTATGCACCTCAAGGTCGAGAGGCGCTAGCTTATTTGACCGAAAAACGGCAAATGAGCAAGGAGACAATCCAAAAGTTTCAATTGGGTTATGCTCCTGCGGGCTGGGAAACTCTGATGGGATATTTGGTACAGCAGAAGCAAATACCTGTGAGTTTAGTAGAAGAGGCGGGCTTGATTGTACCTCGCAAAACGGGGAATGGATTTTATGATCGCTTTCGCGATCGCTTGATGATTCCGATTAATGATACACGCGGGCGGGTAATTGCTTTTGGTGGGCGATCGCTAGGTGATGAAGAGCCAAAATATTTAAATTCTCCTGAAACGGAACTGTTTAGCAAAGGTTCTGTTCTGTTTGCGATGGATCATGCACGAGATGTAATCTCTAAATCTGATCAAGCGATCGTAGTGGAGGGATATTTTGATGCGATCGCCTTACATCAAGCAGGAATTGGTCAAGCGATCGCCACAATGGGAGTTGCGCTGAATGCTGATCAAATGAAGCAGCTATTGCGCTATACCGAGTCTAAAAATGTAATTTTAAACTTTGATGCTGATAAAGCGGGGATTACTGCCGCAGAAAAAGCGATCGCAGGTTTTAAAGAATTAGTTTTTAATGGAACCGTGCAGTTGCGCGTTTTGACGATGCCCGATGGCAAAGATGCCGATGACTATCTCAAACAACATAGCGCTGATGCTTATCGCGATCTGCTCAAAAATGCACCGCTATTTCTGGATTGGCAAATTGATCAAATCCTGTCTGGGCAAGACCTTAATCAAGCCGATCGCTTTCAAAAAAGCAGTCAAGCGATCGCGCAATTATTAAATAATCTGCCCGTTGATTCCTTCTTTCGTACCCATTACATTCATAGTTCTGCTCAACGCTTATCTCAGGGAAATTCTTATCTCGCACTGCGCTTAGAGCAAGACCTGCGCCGTCAGTTACGCAACACGCGCTGGAACAGGACTAAACCTGCGCCATCGCTCATCACAGCGGCTAACGCACTGCATAGTGCGGAAACTCAGCTTTTGCAAATCTATCTCCATTTTCCCCAACATCGCGCTTATGTTTATGAAGCGATCGCGGAAGAAGAAATCGAATTTAGTCTATCCAATCATCGCTATCTTTGGCTAACTATTCTCGATCTTATCGATCAGAAAAAAACTTCGCTCGCATCTGAAGAGCCATATGCTGAGCATCTAGTTCAGCAATTACAGATACTCTGTGCCGAACAATCACAAGTTGCCGAGCAGCTGCAACACTTGCTATGGCTTGATGACAACTCGCGGGTTGGTTTATTGCGTCCGCAAATGGTAGTGAGAACTGCGATCGCGAAGATTCAATTTGTGATGTGTGAAAAACGCGAAAAACATTGGTTAGATTTATTTAAAAGTAAAGATGTAATCGCAGACCCAGCCTTTGGTCATCATTGTCAAGCCAAAATCCAAGAAGAGAAGCAACGTAAATCTGAAATCCTCAAGTTAATCGGCGTTAATTATCTTGATCTCTCTGGCACTAGCGAAAAAGCAGTAATTGAGTTTTAATCAGCCAACCAATCGCGGCTCCTGCGACTACCAACCAAGCCGAATTAAGTTTAGGGAACTTCAGCAAAATTATTAAACTAGCGATCGCCAAAATAATTGTCCAAATATCAATTAAAGTGCCGCGCCCTAACTCCCATGCCACGGCAGCCATAAGTCCTATCGAAGCCGCATTAACTCCATCTAAAAAACCTCCTATCCAAGTCGATTTGCGTAAATTTGCCACAAATGGATTAATCGCAGGAACTAAGATAAATGCTGGCAAAAATATGCCAACCGTGCCAGCGATCGCGCCTGCATTTCCTGCCACCAGATAGCCGATAAATGTCGCAGTCGTAAATAATGGACCAGGGGTAAACTGCCCGATTGCCACCGCATCTAACAACTGCTGTGATGTCAGCCAATGCGTGCGATCAACAAACTCTTGCTGCACAAAAGCTAACAACACATAACCACCACCATAGAGAACGGAACCAATTTTGAGAAAGCTTAAAAATACCGCGATCCAAGTTTTCGGGATTGTTTCTGTAGCGATCGCGCCGATCGACAAAGGTAAAAATACACTGGGTAACGAGTTAGGCTTTTTTAAGAAGTTTAATAAAAGGTTTAGATTGAGAACACAAGTTACAACTAAACCTGCACCGAGCATTAAAGCAATTTCATTAATCTTCAAAAAATATAGCCCCAACACTAAAATTCCCGCACTCCAAGTCGCAGCATTTTTTAGTGCTGATCGTCCTAATTTCCATAAAGCTTGAATAATAATCGCAATGATTACAGGCTTTACACCATAAAGTAGCCAACCCACCGCAGGAATTGTTTGATACTCCACATAGGCGATCGCCAGACTCCAAACAAGCAACATCGCTGGAATAATAAAACTGGCTCCCGCCACGATCGCGCCTTGCCAGCCAGCTTGCTCTAACCCAACATGAATAACTAACTCAGTCGAATTAGGACCAGGAATCAAATTGCTAATACTCAATAAATCCAGCAATTTTTCACGACTTACCCATTGACGGCGTTGCACCACTTCCAACTCGAGCGCCGCAATATGGGCAGCGGGTCCACCGAAAGCGATCGTCCCCAACTTTGTAAACACAACTGCTAAGTCCCAAAGCTTAGTTTTTGGATTAGTTTTTTGATCGGGGACTTTTTTTGTATCTTTGGGCATATTGTTAAAAAATCATGAACGACATACTTAATTACATAAAGATTTATAATTTTTGTAGGTATTCCACAATACTGAGTAAGTAGCTCAGCATCATTAAAAACCAAAACCAGATTGTGGGTCGCCCGCTTCGTGGACAACTTACGATAATATCTCTTGTTAAATTCATAAACATGGTAGATTCGCTCAAATCACCCCAAATACAAACTTCAGAGCCAATGTTTTACTATTTTGCCTATGGCTCTTGTATGTGTCCTGTGGACTTGAAGCGATCGCTTGGCGAAGCAGCCCATCTTTATGTTGTCGGTGTAGCGCGTTTAAGTGGCTATAAGCTGGGATTTTATTACCGATCTCCTCATCGGGGTTGCGGCTGCTTAGATATTGTCAAGGATGAAAATTCTTATGTTGAGGGCGTTTTGTATTGCTTACCTCTGAGACTAAGCGATCGCTTAGATGTTCGAGAAGATGTATCAATGGGTGGCTATCAACAAGAACTGGTAACGGTAAAAGTCGATCAAGTTATTTATCCAAAAGTACGCACATACAGCGTTGTGAATAAACTATCTCGCGAACTTGCACCTAATGACTGGTATTCAACTGTGGTACTGCGTGGTGCTTCTACTTGTGGACTAACTGAACAATATTTCTGGAAACTGTTCTATCACATTTACCAGTTGCAGTCATAAAGTGCAGTCATAAAGTGCAGTCGCAAAGTCTAAAATCCGCGCAAGTCTTGTGGTAAAAATGCGCGATCGCTTGGCAACATGGCAACAGGTTCGGTGAGCATAAATTCTCTTTTAACAATCCAATCTTTGAGAGTTTTAGCTGCCTCTTCTGATAAATGGAGGCTTGCCAGAGGCGCAGTGCGAACTGTTGTTCCTGCGATCGCAATTTTACCCGACTTGAGTTGAGCATAGGAAACAGACCCAAAAATCGGGCGCACTCGGCGAGGAATCGAGAAATCAATTACAGGTGCAACTAGCTCTTCATCCATGACGGCGGCTCTCGCCACAACCTCTTCATCAATCACAGGAAGCGGCACAGCGACACCCATCATCAGCGATGCACCATAATTACGAAAATAACATCCACGAACCCATTCCGATGTCATTTGCTTAGCATCGCCAATCAAAGCCAAAGTCGCTGCGGGACCAATCGGAGTGCGATTTTCCAAACGTTTTTGCAATGGAAAATGTTGGGTTCCTTCCCAAGCAACATAACCAACACCACCACCCATAAAGATGCGCGTCCCAATGCCGATCAACCGTAAATCAGGATCATTCCATAATGGCGAAATCGCCCCTGGATTAGAATAAACGGCATTGCCTAAGCGTGGTTGAAGTGGACCGAGATAAGTATAGAGAGTTTCTTCGCCACCATTTATACCAACTATAAAATTTTGATAGAGGTTACGTGGATTAAATAGATAGAACTGGTTAATAGAATCTTTAGTAATTGTCGTCTCAAAATTAGCACGCGGATAACAATCATTAGGATGTCCGATCGCTTTAAACGTAACTGTCTTACCCGCGATTAAATCGGCGATCACATGACCACCACCACGATATTGTGGAGCTTCATCACTCGGATCAGCTTCTTGAGTTGCGCCTAAATAAATATCAACGGCTCCAAAACCAGCATAGGCGGGTACACCATCCACCCAGCAAGATCGAATCTTGATCGGTGGATCAGTATGTCCTAAGTTGAGAACTGCTCCTGATGATTCCATCGGCTCAAATGTACCTGTGACGATTACATCTACCTGCTTTGCGGCTTGGATGACACCGATATCAGCGACAAGGGCTTTGAGTTCAGTCGCAGTCAAGACTTTCGCCTTACCCGCTTTGATTTTGGCATTAATATCGGCGATCGTTTGGGACATAGGATTTTGCTAAGTTGAACTTACTGAACTTACTTGAACTTATCTAAAAAACTTAATCTAAAATATAGCGCTTTGCGCTTTTACAAGAGCCCACAAACAAGAGAAATTGCTTTGCACTTCCTCTTGTTTGTGGGCTCTTGTTTCAAAATGACCAACCCTGATTAGACAATGTGCCAGCGTGGATACGATCTAAGGCTCTCTTACCGCCCCAGCGATCGACAATTTTATCGTCATATTTGTCAGAAATTTCCATCACAGCTTTGACAGAAGACTCCAATTCTTTGATATCGCAGGTTGAGCCAACTATCGAATGTTCAAACAAAATTTCACTATCGGGTGATATACCAAAAGCTCCAAAAATCATTTTGGCATTTTCTTCTAGTAAATATCGCATCAAGTCTGGTTTTAACTCTGCGCCGACTACTACATACGATCGCGTATTAATCACGGCATCATTTGCATCCCAAGGGAATATTAGTACCTCAACTAATGCAGATCCCATAAATATTCCTAGCCCTGGCACGTCTTGACGCGCACAAGGACATTTACCAAATATCTCTTGTATCCACGTTACTACTTTTTCATAACAGGCTTCTTGAGCAGTAGTTTCAAATTTCAAGTTTTTACCTCCATGAGGCTAAGAATTTTGTAAATTAATTTGTAAGTTAGTCAGACTATACCTATACGCAGTGACATTTTCTAAGAATTTTTCTAAGAATAAGCAAGAACGAAACTACAACCAAACCATAAAGTTATAGTTTTTTATGTCTTAACTTTACAAACGATCGCTATATGATGGATGAATCTTAAGAGATACTAAAAATTTGCCTTATTACTTCTTGCGTTTAGGAGGAAACATAGTTGGCTAGTCGCTTTTTATTTACATCTGAATCGGTTACGGAGGGTCATCCTGACAAAATTTGCGATCAAATTTCTGATACGATTCTCGACACCTTATTGGCTCAAGACCCGCGATCGCGTGTTGCTGCGGAAGTTGTAGTAAACACAGGCTTAGTCTTGATCACAGGGGAAATCACCACCAAAGCGCACGTTAATTATGTTGATATTGCGCGTAAAAAAATTGCAGAAATTGGTTACACCAATGCTGACAATGGCTTTTCGGCAAATAGCTGTGCGGTGATGGTCGCTTTGGACGAACAGTCACCTGACATTGCTCAGGGTGTAAATGTGGCTCACGAAGTCCGCACTGGCGCAGAAGAAGAAGCCGACATCGAAGCGGTAGGTGCTGGTGATCAAGGCATCATGTTTGGATATGCTTGTGACGAAACGCCTGAGTTTATGCCCATGCCGATCGCTTTAGCGCATCGACTCGCCCGTCAGTTATCAGTCGTTCGTAAAAATGGTACGTTGCCCTATTTACGACCCGATGGCAAAACCCAAGTCACGGTGGTTTATGAAAACGATAAACCCGTGGCGATCGATACGATCCTGATTTCAACGCAACATGATGCCGCGATCGATGGCGTTAGTGATGAAGCTAAAGTCCAAGAGCGGATCAAAGCTGATCTATGGATTCATGTAATTTTGCCTAGCTTTGCGGATACCTCGGTCAAGCCTGATGAGCAAACTCGCTATCTCGTTAATCCAACGGGCAAGTTTGTAATCGGTGGACCTCAAGGTGATTCTGGGCTAACAGGTCGAAAGATTATTGTGGATACTTATGGTGGCTATGCGCGTCACGGCGGCGGTGCTTTTTCTGGCAAAGATCCCACAAAAGTCGATCGCAGTGCCGCCTATGCCAGTCGTCATGCTGCCAAAAATATCGTGGCGGCGGGCTTAGCTAGCAAGTGCGAATTACAAATTAGTTATGCGATCGGTGTTGCTCGTCCTACCAGTATGCACATCGATACATTCGGCACAGGTAAAGTTGACGATGAGACTCTATTGCGTCTAGTCAAAGATCATTTTGATTTGCGTCCTGCGGCGATTATCAAAGATTTTAATTTGCAAAATCTACCCAGCCAAAGAAATGGTCGTTTCTATCAAGATGTCGCTGCCTATGGTCACATGGGACGCAACGATCTAGACCTTCCTTGGGAACGTTTAGATAAAGTGGAACTCTTGAAAAAGAACGCTTAAATCTCATCTCTTAAATCAGACAATAAAGGCTCGCTAAGCGAGCCTTTATTGTATTTATGATAAACATGGGTCTTCTGCTATGCGGGCGACCCACGCTTCTAGGTTTTATTACTTGAGACTCAAAGCCACAGCCTCAGCTACTTTAATTCCATCAATTCCCGCTGAGAGAATTCCCCCTGCATATCCCGCTCCTTCACCCGTGGGAAATAGTCCTTCTGTATTTAAGCTTTGATAGTTCTCATTACGTTTAATCCTAATTGGCGAAGACGTTCGCGTTTCCACACCAGTTAACAGTGCATCTTCCATCGCAAAGCCCTTAATTTGTTTGTTAAAAGCAGGAAGTGCTTCGCGGATAGCGGCGATCGCATAGTCTGGCAAACTTGGACTAAGATCGCACAAATGCACCCCTGGGGTATAGGACGGATGAACCGTACCGAGATCACTAGAAGGGCGATCGGCGAGAAAATCGCCAACAAGTTGAGCAGGAGCAGCATAAGTTCTACCACCAAGCTCAAAAGCGCGAGATTCTAATTGGCGCTGAAATTCAATACCTGCGAGGGGATGATCGGGATAGTCATCGGGCGTAATGCCAACAACGATGCCGCTATTGGCATTGCGTTCATTGCGCGAATATTGGCTCATACCGTTAGTAACGACTCGACCAACTTCCGAAGTTGCGGCTACAACTAAGCCCCCTGGACACATACAGAAGCTATAAACAGAGCGTCCATTCTGACAATGGTGAACTAATTTGTAATCAGCCGCACCCAATATCTTATTTCCTGCGCGATCGCCAAATCTAGCCTGATCAATTAAATCTTGCGGATGCTCAATTCTAAAACCAATCGAGAATGGTTTTGCTTCGATATAAACGCCGCGATCATAGAGCATTTGGAAGGTGTCGCGAGCGCTATGTCCGACTGCGAGAACGATATGATTACTGGCGATATATTCTCCACTCGCGAGAGTCACACCCTGCGCTTTGCTATTGCGAATATCAATATCTTCTACTCGACTCTGAAACCGAATTTCACCACCGAGGGCTTCGATTTGGGCGCGAAAATTTTGGACAATGCCGACTAGCTTAAATGTGCCAATATGCGGTTTATTGATATAGAAAATCTCAGGAGATGCGCCAGCATTCACAAACTCAGTCAAAACTTTGCGTCCGTAATGTTGAGGGTCTTTGACTTGGCTATAGAGTTTGCCATCCGAGAAAGTCCCTGCGCCGCCTTCTCCAAACTGAGCATTAGATTCAGGATTAAATTCGGCTCTTCCTTTCCAAAAATTAAAAGTATCAGCCGTGCGATCACGTACGGCTTTTCCACGTTCTAAAATAATTGGACGAAATCCCATTTGCGCTAAAATCAGCCCTGCAAACATCCCTGCTGGTCCCATACCAATCACGATTGGACGAGTTGCCATATTGCTAGGAGCCTTGGCGACATAGCGATAACTCATATCTGGAGTGAGCATGACATGAGGGTCTTTTTTGAAGCGATCGCTTAATTGCTTTTCTAAAATAGTCTCTATATCTATATCAACAATGTAAACCAGATAAATATCTGTTTTTTTTCGGGCATCATAACTACGTTTAAAAATGGAATAACTAATTATTTCTTCTGGCTTAATTTGCAGCTTTTTGAGAATGGCAGATTTAAGTGCATCTTCAGGATGATCGAGAGGAAGTTTAATCTCAGTAATTCGTAGCATGGTCAATAAAATTTATAAGCTCAATAAACATCTTAAGCTATAAAGAAAAAGCTCCTAATTACGAACAACGGGTTAGTATTAACGTCAAGTATAGCCATATTGATCGTCACAGCAACTAACACAAATATCATCTAGCACTATTTAATCAGGAGTTTATAAGGGTGATCGGTTCCCATAGTTTGAATACAAGAAATACAAGTAGATTAAGTAAAGCGAAGCGATCGCCACAACATCGACAACCTTCTTGGCAATCAGTTTTGTATCAAGGCGGTGATTTATTATTTGCCACTTGGGTGGGATTGATTTGTGCCGTACCACCTTGCTACATGCAGACCGATTTTCAAAGACCCGCTGAAGCTGCTGAACTAAAACTTGCTCAAGCCATAGTCCCGATCGCACCGCGTGCCGTGAATCCGCTCACTCTTGATATCACCGATGACTTGTTAGAAAGCGATCGCCCAAATCTTTTGCAAGCGATCGCTAATAGCATCCAGTACATTCAAACCCCATCAGCCGATAAACGTTATCCTGTGGCAGGAATTAGTCGCGATCTGATGGAACGCAGTTTAGTGCGGTTTCATCGACTTGTGCAGGTGTCACGCACTGCCAAAGATTTACAGCAAGCCGTTAATCGCGAATTTGATCTGTATCAGTCAGTGGGACGCGATGGCAATGGCACGATGCAGTTTACAGGCTATTACGAAGCCGTGTATAAGGCAAGCCGTACACGGACGAAAGAGTTTCAGTATCCGCTCTATCGGCTGCCACCTGATTTCGATCAATGGCGATCGCCACATCCGACTCGGACGATGCTCGAAGGCAGTCAGCAGCTGTCAGGTTTAGAGATTGCTTGGTTAAGCGATCGCTTTCAAGCTTTTTTAGTCCATGTGCAGGGTTCAGCAAGATTTGAGTTGCCTGATGGCAATTTATTGACAGTTGGCTATGCGGGTAAAACCGATCAACCATATCGATCGGTTGGGGCAGAGATCGTTCGCGATGGCAAAATGCGTCTCGAAGATGTCACCTTGCAGACTTTGATCGAATACTTTAAAAATAATCCTCAAGATTTAGTTACTTACTTAAACCGTAATCCCAGCTTTGTATTTTTTCGTGAAACCAATGGCAGACCCGCCACAGGCAGTCTTGGCTTGCCAGTCAGTGCCGAGCGATCGATCGCCACTGACAAAAAAATATTTCCTGCAGGTGGTATTGCGATCGTCCGCACTGAGATTCCTTTTGAAAATCCGATCACAGGTAAACTCGAACTCCGACCCATTCAGCGTTTTGTCCTCGATCAAGATACTGGCGGCGCAATTCGGGGTGCAGGACGCGCTGATATCTTTATGGGAACAGGCGATCGCGCCAAACAACGGGCTGGTTTAATCAAAGGTGACGGCGAGTTATATTATCTTGTATTAAAAAGATAGAGAGCAGTTACAGCGCTTACTTAAAACCCAAAAAAATTATATAAAGAGAAGAATTTATGCCGCAAATTAATCCTTTTACAATTAGAATGCAGATCACACGCATGTTTGAGCAAGGACAATCACTCTTTGCCGAACTCAAAGTCCAAGATTGGCTAAAAGAGCGTAATCATAATCCTAAAGATTATTTAATTCGCTTCCATCAAAAAATGGCTCCAGTCGGTTCCAATTCTGCCGTACTTGTTGAGATAGAACTCGTTCGTAAAGATGGTCAACCTATCGATGAATGGCTACAACAAGAAGTGAATCGACATAGTTAAAAAAAGATTACTTATGCACTTTGCCATCAGGGAGTGTGGCTCCTTTCAGAATTGCGCTGACGAGATTGGCACTGCTCAACTCAGCACGATTGAGAACTGCATCCGTTAAATCGACATTAGCGAGATTAGTCCGCGCGAGATAAGCTTCAATCAAATTAGCACGCACCATAATTGCGCCTTTAAGATCGGCTCGACTGAGATCGGCACGCGAGAATTTTGCATCAGTTAGATCAGTTTCCTGCATCTGCACACGACTTGCTTTAACGTCTGGCATTACTGCACCTCGGAGCGAAACTCCATTAAAATTAGCGTCGATCATGATCGCTCGTTCTAATTTGGCATTGTCTAATATCGCTCCTAAGAAAGTCGCGCGGCTAAGATTTGCCTCAGTCAAAAATACACCTTGCAGATTCGCATTATTAAGCTTCGCTTCGCTAAGGTTCGCTCCACTTAGAGTTGCTTCTTGGAGATTTGCGCCGCGCAGGTCGGCTTTATACAAATCAGCACCCGATAGATTTGCGCCGCGCAAGTCAGCACCCGATAGATTTGCAGCAGTTAAATTTGCGATATTCCGCTTCTTTTTGCTCGCATCGATTTCATGCTGATCGCCGATCGCTCGCTCTTGTCTGAGATTTGCGCCGCGCATACAGGCTCCGATCAGGTTGGCTCCACTCAAATTAACTGTTCGCATATCTGCATCAATTAAGTTCGCATCCATTAAATTCGCAAGGCTAAGATTAGCTCCAAAGAGCGTTGCGCCTTGCAAACTCGCACCATGCAAATCGGCATTAGATAAATTGATATTGCTGAGGCTCGCTTGATTGAGGTTCGCGCCACATAGACTTGCGCCAACCATCACGGCTCCGCGCATATTTGCGCGAGTCAAGCAAGCAAAGGTAAAGACAGTACTATTTAAATAAGATTTGGCAAAATTAACATCTAGCCAATCAGTCCGACTGAGATTTGCGCCACTAAGATTGACACCACTGAGATTGAGTCCACTAAAGTCGCGATCGCCTTTAGCATAACGGCGCAAAATATCCTGAGAAGTAAGTGTTGCATCCATAGTTAGAAATTTTATTGTTAGGAGTCTTAGTGTGAATTATGCAAACTGGCAAGAATCGTCATCATCCTGTCTGAAGGCGATCGCACTGGGTTGAGTGCAGTCATCATCTTGATTATTACCATCAGCGGGATGCTCCATTGATCGCGCATCAAGTTGATCATACAAAACTTTGATTGCTTGGAGAATGTAATTAGCAGATTGGGCATAGGCAGTCGGTTCACTTAGCGATCGCGTGGTTTCCCAGATCGATTTTTCAACTTTAATAAATGAAGGATAAGCATAAAATAGTTGGCGTAGTAGTCCATCTAGTCGATGAGTTTTTAAATCATGCCAGTTATCGCGATCAGGCTCAAAAGGATAATAAAGTGCGGAAAATAGCAAAATCTTGGCTCTCATCGAATTTGTAAACCGCATTAGGTCTAGCCGCAAGTCAAAAAGATCATCTACAATTTTAGGGTCAAAGGGAATTTTGCGATAGGTTTGGTCAGGGACTAGGCGATCGCTTTGATAAGATTGATTATTAGATTGGCTAATCACTGACGCGATCGCGCTAAAGCTATCAAGATTAAAACTATCAGGATAGAGACACTCTAATTTTGTGAGCAGTAAATTGCCGATTACTACATACTCCGCAGGTTTAGAAACTCTTTGCACGGCTTCTTGAATTAGAGCTATTAATTGCGGAAAAGTGGGCATAAAGGAATTCAGTTCTCTTAAGAGACTTAGCCAATCCACACTGTTTAGCTGACTTAGATCATTTTCCCAAACATCTTGATAGGCATATAATAAAAGCTTCTTTAAGCGTATTTGTTGAGCATCGATATCAATGTCATGGAAAGCCAAAGCATAGATATCTGACTCCTCATTGAGATAAAGATCATCAGTAAAAGAGTCATCAATAAGCGATCGCTCTTCTTCGGTGAAGTTAGATTGATTAGGGGAAGTATCAATATGCGAAGTATCAAGTGGTGCAACAAGTTGTGCCGAACCAGCATTAATCACCAGATGACTGACATTATAAGAAATTTGAGGAATAACTGAACTAGAATCTGGTACAGATGGCTCAATAGTCTCAGATATCTCAGAGCCTATTGATTGTGGATGCTGTTGATAAAACTTAGAAGCGGCATTAAATACAATTTTGGCAACTGTTAAATATTGCTGCTGCTTGTGGACAGCGATGGTTTTGACTGATTTGACTAAGTTCTCTTTCAGAGATTCAATCGTTGGATATTGCTGATAGATATCTTCTAGCAATTCCACAAAGCTAAAATTATCTAAACGATGCAGATCATTTTCTAAAATCCCTGTGCATACCAAGCACACTAACTTTTTGGCTCTGATTGGGTCTGCACTCATTTCTAGATCATCGGAGATTTCTTCAATCAGACTTTGAGGAGTGTCAGGCGTAATCGGTAACTCCTCTAAAAGTGGTGGAGTGATTTCGCTCAAAATAATCTGAGCAAGCGATCGCACTCGTAAAGGTTGGATTGCTCCAAGCAATTCATTTATCGATTGATAGCGTTGCCGAAAATCAAACCGCACCATCTTATCGATCACATCGGCTAACGTTGGTGTGACTTCAACGTGATCGCGCCAGCAAAACTCACTTGTCAAAGGATTTTCAGGAATTTGGTTGGGTAATAATCCTGTTAAGGCTTGGATAGCAATGATCCCGATCGCGTAGATATCACTCGCAAATATAGTCTTGCCACTGTACTGCTCATTGGGCATATAGCCGGGAGAGCCAATCACCAGACTTGAAGTATTTCCTAATTGACTAAACGATTGATTGATGGATTGGGTGCTAACTTCTTTGACAGCCCCAAAATCTATTAAGACAATTTTGCGATCACGATCGCGGCGAATTAGGTTGCTCGGTTTGATATCGCGATGAATTACCTGCTGCCGATGCACAAAATCAAGGGTTGACAAAATATCAGTCAAAAAATCAATCGTGTATTCTTCTCCCCAGCATTGACCAGATTTAATTTCTTGACTCAAGACATTGCCTTCGATCAATTCTTGCGCCAAGAAAAACTCTTCATCTTCTTCAAAATGAGCAAGCAGACTGGGAATACAATCATGTTTTCCTAATCGATAGAGGATTTTAGCCTCTTTATCAAATAGTTCGCGCGAAATCCGCAACACTTCTGCTTGAGATGACGCAGGTTTGAGTTGCTTGATCACACACAAAGGGCGATCGGGCAAATATCCATCTTCGGCAATAAATGTGTGGCTGAAGCCACCGCCGCCGAGTTGATTGACGATTTTATAGCGCCCAGTTAGGGTTTTGCCGAGCATAGTTATTTTCGCCATTACCAACAAATATCTTATCAGGAGGAACGGCTCAAACCGCCATCTCTGCTAATCTCTCATATTCTGACATCTGATCAACCTGATCGCAAGTTAATTTTCGCAAAATCTCGTAAAATTTTTAGGATTAGGAGATTGTGTTGATGCTAACGCGATCGTCAAAAACAAAACATTCACCTTCCCAAATACTTTCTTCAGTTGGGACTTCTTCTAAGTATTTGAGAATGCCACCTTTCAAGTGATAGACCTCATCAAATCCTTGAGACAGCATATAAGCACTCGCCTTTTCACAACGGATTCCCCCTGTGCAGAACATCGCGACTTTTTGATGTTTCGCAGGAGTTAATTGCGATCGCACATAGTCTGGAAACTCGCCAAAAGTTTCTAGATGCGGATTAATGGCTCCTTTAAATGTACCAAATTCCACCTCATAGTTATTGCGAGTATCGATGATCAGCACATCAGGATCATTAATTAAGGCATTCCAATCTTGAGGATCGACATAAGTGCCAACCCGATGTCTAGGGTCGATATCAGGTACACCTAGAGTCACAATTTCTTTTTTTAGTCGCACCTTCATTCGCTGAAATGGAATTCCTTTACAATAAGATTCTTTATGTTCCAGATTCTGTAGACGCGGATCGTTACGCAAATGAGCTAGTAAAGCCGCGATCGCTTCTCGACTACCTGCGATCGTGGAGTTAATCCCTTCTTTGGCAAGCAGGATCGTCCCTTTAAGTTGATGCATATCACAAAATTCTTTGAGCGGAGCTTGCAGAGTCTTATAATCTGACAAATCAGTAAAATGATAAAAAGCAGCAACCACATACATATCAGTACAAAGCTCAGTACAGAGTTCAGTTTTAGCTTGATTTGACTTGATAATTTGTTCTTGTAGACGATTTTGTTGCTTGATTCGACCCATCGTAATCACCCTGTGCGACAATTAAAAATATAACTCTTTGCGCTCCAACTAAAAAATCTACTAGATGCAACAAATTATTTAGCTATGCTGGAAATTTTTCTAGATAGCTTGTGTATTTCATATTCTCAGAGATAAGATTCTCAGAAATAAAACCGTCAGAGCTTTTTTAATAAACTTATAAATCAAATTATAAAATTCATGTATAAACCTTTCCTTGAATATCTTGAGCAGTCACTGTTTCAAAGGTTTGAATTGCAAAAACGGGCGATACCTGTAGGACTAGAAACTTGTGTTAGCGATCGCGGTCGTAACCCCGCCACGATCCGTAGCTGGAGTTATCAATGTCCTGAATTTCGGAAAATTCGCTATACATATATCGATGCGGGGGTTAGCGCTCAGATTTTCAATAGCGTTATTTATCCTAGTTGTAACTACGATTTGCCATTACTGGGGATTGATTTTTTGTCGTTTGGAGCGGTCAAAAACTTGATTGTGATGGACTTTCAGCCATTGTTTCAAGATGCTGCTTATTTAGAAAAATATATTTATCCACTGAAAACTCTGCACGACAAGTATCCAGACTTAGCCCAAAATCTGGAAATGAAGTTTTACGATGCTAATCAATATTTCTCCAAATACTTATTATTTGCCAAAACTGATCCTGAAACCGTAAAGACGCGGGTACTAGAAGCATTCAAGGATTATTTAAATCTGTACTGGCAGATGCTTGCGGATGCGAAGCCGCTCACTGATCAGTCTGACATCCAACGGATTGTAAAGGCTCAAAAGGACTATGACCAATACAGCGCTGATCGCGATCCTGCATCGGGCTTGTTTAGCAGCTACTTTGGACATGAATGGTCTGAGAAGTTTCTGTTTGAATTTTTGTTTGAAGATGCAAAGCCTTTGGCAGTGACCGCTTAAATGACACTATATCAACCATTTTTAGATTACGCGATCGCCTATTTACAGTCTCGATTGCCAGATTTGCAGCCTTACCCCATCCCTGAAGGATTTGAGTCAAAATCAGCGATCGTGGGTAAGGGCGCGCATCAAAATGAAGTTTTGACAACTAGCTATGGCTATCAGTCATCGAAGCTGCGCCAGATTCGGGCGGCTCATGTGCAGGGCGGCAGCTCACTTCAGGTTTTAAACTTTGTGATTTTTCCACATCTAAACTATGACTTGCCATTTTTTGGCGGCGATCTAGTTACGCTGCCTGGGGGGCATTTGATTGCGCTAGATATGCAACCATTGTTTCGTGATGATCCTGACTATCAGGCGAGGTATACCCAGCCGATCATGCCGATCTTTGCGAAATATCAGCCACATTTGACTTGGGGAGGCGATTTTCCTGAAGAGGCGAGTCAGTTTTTCTCACCTGCTTTTCTCTGGACTAGACCGAAAGAAAATGAGGTGGTCGAAACTCATGTATTTGGAGCTTTTAAAGACTATCTTCAGGCTTATTTAGACTTTTGCGATCGCGCTGAGCCTGTAACTGATCCCGAAAAGTTAGTTGAAATCAAAGATGCTCAACTACGCTATCTGCGTTATCGCGCCGAGAAAGACCCTGCGAGAGGGATGTTTAATCGTTTTTATGGCTCAGAATGGACAGAAGAGTATATTCATGGATTTTTGTTTGACTTAGAGCGGAAGTTATAAAGCCCTCACCCCTCTCCCTATGGGCTAGGGGTGAGGGCTTCAAGTTTCCAGAAACTGCCCGATCATCCTGACTAGCTCTTCTAATCCCACGGGTTTACTAAGATATTGGTTTGCACCTGCCTCAAGGCAGCGCTCCTGATCGCCCTGCATGGCGCGTGCAGTCAAGGCAATGATCGGCACTGCGGCTAGTTTATGATCAGCACGAATCAAGCGAATAGCTTGCAAACCATCCATCACAGGCATTTGAATATCCATGAGAATTATATCTGGCTGATGCGTAGTTGCCATGGCAACTGCGATCTCTCCATTTTTAGCTAAAATCACGCGATATTCGTAAGCGCTGAGATAAGCCATGAAAGTTTGGATATTTGCTTCATTGTCTTCGGCAAGCAAGATCAGCGGCGCGATCGCATTTTTTGATCTTGCGTCGGGTAATGAGAATGGAGTGACTGGCTCAGGCGATCGCGGCGTGGGTGGCACAATTTTATAGGGAAGAGCTATCGTAAAGTAACTCCCTTTCCCCAGCGTACTCTCAGCGATGACCTGACCATCATGGAGTTCAGTAATTTGTTTCACCATTACTAAGCCCAATCCCGTGCCTTCATATTGACGGTTGAGTCCGCTGTCAAGCTGCACAAAGGGTTGAAAGAGTCGATGCATGTTTTTAGGATCAATACCAATACCCGTATCTGCTACTTGGAATAAGATCATTGGTAAATTTTGATCTTTAAATAGATTAGGAACTTTAGCTTCACCTTCCCATATATTGCCACAGCCAACCGAAACTAACAGAGATACGCGCCCCTCGTTAGGCGTGAATTTCACAGCATTGATCAAGAGATTGATTAAGACCTGTCTGATGCGGCGCTCATCGGCAAAAATGTTATCGATATTTGGGGCAATATGGCTATAAATTTCGACATGTTTTTGAAAGGCTTGCTGCTTGACATAGACCAAACTAGAATCGCAGATATTCTGCACCGAAAAAGGGTGGGGGTCAAGTTCCATTTTACCTGATGAAATTTTTGACAGGTCAAGAATGTCATTGATTAGTTCGAGCAGATGTCGTCCGCCTTTTCTGATTGCGCCAAGTGCTTTCTGTTGGCGTTCATTCACTGAGCCTAATAGCTCTTTTTGCAATACTTCCGACATGCCCAAAATCGCTGTTAGCGGAGTGCGGAGTTCGTGGCTCATGTTGGCGAGAAATTCGTCTTTGAGTCTAGTGGCGTGGATTAGTTCTTCGTTGGTGCGGATTAGTTGTGCTTCAACTTGTTTGCGATCGCGGACTTGACTAATACTATCGCGCACTTGGCTAACGCTGATCGATAAAGAAATTGCAGTGACATCCTTTTTTTCGAGATAGTCAGCGGCTCCTAGTTTCATGGCGCGCACGGCTGTTTGTTCATCGCTTTGTCCAGTCAATAAGATCACAGGCGATCGCACATCGACATGCCCTTCACTAATATATTCTAGAAAATCCAATCCATCGCCATCGGGTAGCTTCAAATCTAGCAATACCATATCAGGAGCTTGCGATCGCCATAGTTCTAACGCATCTTCTAGAGTTTCCGCCTCGATGATTCGATAGCAATGGTCAATTTCTAATTGTAGATAACGCACATAAGTAGCGCGATCAATCTCCGAATCATCAACAATTAAAATTGTGGTGATCGGCAAGCTGGTTCCGTTTGGTGGGTTCGGGGATAGAAATGAAATAGGCTCAGGTGAGGAATTGTCCATAACTAGGTAATATCGTAAGTTGGAACCAATGTTGAAATAGGATTTGGACAGTTTGCTGCATCTTTAAAACCCCCATCGGTTTGAGCATATAACAATTTGCCCCATATTGATAGCAGCTTTGAATATCGTAAGCACTACTAGAAGTAGACAAAACAATAACGGGAATCATTTGCAAATGGAGAGTTTGTTTAACTTTTTTAATGATATCGCGACCATCAGTACCCGGAAGGTTGAGATCGAGCAAGATTGCCACGGGCAGAGGAGCAGTTAGAGATTGGTAATCTCCTTGTCGGAACAGATAATCTAACGCCTCATCGCCATCCTCAAAGCGCAAAAACTTATAAAGCGATCGCTTTAGTGGGTCAATAGTTTGAGTGACGCGCATAAAGGTATAGAAGTCTTCATCACTGTCTTCAATGATCACAATAACAGGATGCTCGAAGTCATCCCACGGTGAAGTCAATAGCCTTTGCGAATAAGATTCCATTGCATATACATTTTGTGTTGACGTTTTAATCTTCTCTCGGTTGGATAGAGAATCAGAATTAGCGGAGGAGTGCTTAGCTTTAGATAAAGTCATTTATTTCATGGGGTCGTACTCACGTTTTATCGTATTGTTATGGACTGGCAAAGCAAACCAAAATGTGGTTCCTTTCCCAAAAGTCGATTCCACTTGGATTCTGCCCCCATGACGCTCGATGATCTTTTTGACAATAGTTAGCCCTGCACCCGTGCCACCTCCATATTTACTAGGCGCATGTAACCGCTTAAAGATACGGAATACTGATTCTAGATGTTTCTCACGGATACCGATACCATTGTCTTTGATGTAAAAATTCAGGATATTAGACGGCTGCTGACCTGATTCGACCCAGCTAATTTCTGCCCATTTTTCAGGCTGGTTATTATACTTAAAAGCATTAGAAATGAGATTAGTAAAAACTTCTTCGATCAAAACGCGATCGCCAAATACAGTTGGTAGCGATCGGGGGATCCGAATCTTACAGTTTGCCCATTGTGGGTTCATCCCAAACAACTCAGTTACATTGCGTAACAAGAGATTAAGATCGATGGAGTTCATCTGCAATTCTTGTCGTCCTAATCGCGAGAACTTTAACAAAGATTCAATCAACGATTCCATCCGAGTAGTCAGTCGTAGAAGCGTGTGTAGTTTTTCAGCGCCCGCGCCTTCAAGTGTCTCGCCGTAGTCATCCAACAAAAAAGTAGCGTAGTTATGAATACCGCGCAGAGGCTCCTTTAAGTCATGAGAGGCAATATAAGCAAAAGCATCCAGTTCGCTGTTAATGCGCTCTAGTTCTAAATTAATGTTGGCAAGTTCTCCAGCTTGACGCAATACAATATCGATGATTGCTCGCCGTAACTCGACCGCCCCTTCCACTTCATAGCTCAGCCATCCATTTGACTTACCGCGCACAATCTCTTGCCAAGCCGCAAAAGACTGACGCGGAAAAATGGTCAGACTTCCATCTTCTTCAATTCGCGTGGGCTTGTCAGGATTACCCGCCCAAGTCAATGTCTGCAATATTTCGGGACGGAACCAGAGGATATATTGATTCTGGATTTTGGAGATCGCCATCGCTAGCAGTCCACTAGCGACATTTTTATAAGCTTCCGCACTAGGGTAAAGATTAGGCAAGGTATCAGTGACAAAAATGTCTTGCTCAAAGCGATTAACCAGCCAAGTAATTAGAGGCTTTATATCTGCCTCACTAGGAGTTTCACCCATCAAGATAATATTATCTGCATCGCACACAGCCACACCTAAAGCACCTGTCAGTTGCAATAGAGAACTTTCGTCTGTTGTAATTTCGGCAACAAAGTTAGTTGCTTTGGTTAGGCGCTCCACAAATTGACCTTGAATTGTCTTCAGATGCAATTTGTAATCAAGGTTTTCGTTATTTTCTTTAGTCGCTAGCTCTGTGGACATTAGTTGTCCCAAAAACTCGCACACAGTCCGAATCTCATAGGGAACAAGCTTAGGTGTGTGGTGATGACAAGAAATTAATCCCCAAAGCTTTTGCTGTTGGATTAGAGACACAGACATGGAGACGACAACATTCATATTCTTGAGATATTGAATATGCAACGGTGACACCGCCCGCAAGCCACAATAGCTCATGTCAAGGGGATGCGTCTGGTTGGTCACTTCCTGACTGGAGACTAGCCCAATCGGTTGACGATTGACATCAGAAATCAGGCGCAGCCAATTAAGTGTATACAGGTGCTTTGCTTGTTTGGGAATATCGGAGTCGGGATATTGCATTCCCACAAAGGCTCCTAAGTTATTATTTTTGGACTCAGCAATCACACTGCCATCGCCATGCTCGTTAAAGCGATAGATCATTACCCGATCAAATCCCGTAATCGCGCGCATTTCATGAACTACTAAGTCACAGAGAGCCGCAAGATTTTTCGCTGTCTGCATCTTTGCCAGAGTGACTTTAATCTGACGATAAAACTGAAAGAAATCGCTGTCAGCAGTTGACTCTAAAGGCTCTAATTCCAATACAATCTCTCCACTAGGAGAGCGATGAATAATACCATTGAAGGCACAAACTACTTTGTCGGCGGTGGTAATCTTAAGATGCAGAGGATTAATATGCTCAAAACTGCGATCAAGGCAAGCCCGAATCATTTTTACAAGATCGCCGCGATCGCTGCCAATCAAATCTGCCAAAGGGCGCTCAAGTAAATCTGCAACCGCAAGCCCTAAAATTTCAGGAGCGTTTTCGCTCACTTGCACGATTCGCAAGTCGGGTTCGGCTAGCACCATTAGCAAGCCCTGCGGCTGGATATGGTTAGGAGTATGAATAGGTTCGCGATCGCAGTTAGTCAGGTTAACTGTATCTAGCCCGTCAAGTTCAATTTTGAGTTTATTGTTTGCAGTCAGCATGGAATGAGCATAAAAAAAATTACATTCAAAATCCGAAAACAACCTACTTTCTTAAGATCATTGATTATCAAAACCGATTTTAGGATTTGCATTGGAAGATGGTGCAACAAGCTGTCATAAATCGTGACAATCTGTAATAAAAAACGATCCAACGACATAGTATAAACAAGTAGGTTAGAAATTAAATTAACTTTAAAATTAAATTTAAGATTAACTAGATTAACTAACGTCTTTAAGAACAAAATTTTTCTAGATCATTCTGATAAGAAGATCGGATAACATTTAGATCGGTTGCTTATATAAACATTTATATAAACGGCTTAGAAATCAAAAAGTAATTACATAAAAAACTGGAGATAACAGTATATGTTGGACGCATTTGCAAAGGTAGTATCCCAAGCCGATTCTAGAGGCGCTTACATCAGTGCATCACAAATTGACGCTCTCAGCGCTATGGTTGCTGAAAGCAACAAGCGTTTGGACACCGTAAACCGCATCACCAGCAACTCCTCTGCGATCGTTGCTAATGCTGCTCGCGCATTGTTTGCGGAACAACCTTCCTTGATCGCTCCAGGTGGAAATGCTTATACCAGCCGCCGTATGGCAGCTTGCTTGCGTGACATGGAAATCATCTTGCGCTACGTTACCTATGCTATCTATGCAGGTGATGCAAGTGTACTAGAAGACCGTTGCCTCAATGGTTTGAGAGAAACATACTTGGCTCTCGGTACTCCTGGTTCTTCTGTTGCAGTTGGCGTACAGAAAATGAAGGATGCAGCGATCGCGATCGCTAACGACACCAATGGCGTTACTCGTGGCGACTGCTCGGCTCTAATGAGTGAAGTTGGTAGCTACTTTGATAAAGCGGCTTCTGCTGTTGCTTAGTCTTTTGACTAATGAGCTTCTTGACCACATTTCACTTAACAAAATTATTTTGGAGAATATCTCATCATGAAAACCCCTCTAACCGAAGCCGTATCCGCAGCCGATTCACAAGGACGTTTCCTTAGCTCCACCGAAACTCAAGTTGCTTTTGGTCGTTTCCGTCAAGCAACTGCTGGTCTAGCTGCTGCTAAGACTTTGAGCGAAAAAGCTTCTTCTTTGGCTTCTGGTGCTGCTAATGCTGTTTACAGCAAGTTCCCTTACACCACCACAATGTCTGGTCCTAACTACGCCGCGACTCAAACTGGCAAAGACAAGTGTGTACGCGACATCGGCTACTACTTGCGTATGGTTACATACTGCTGTGTAGTTGGTGGAACTGGTCCTATGGATGATTATTTGGTTGCTGGTATTGCTGAAATCAATCGCACTTTTGATCTTTCTCCTAGCTGGTATGTTGAAGCTCTCAAGTACATCAAGTCCAATCATGGCTTGACTGGAGATTCTGCTGTTGAAGCAAACTCCTACATTGACTATGCTATCAATGCCCTTAGCTAGTTCTCGCTAAAAAAGCAAAAAGCGCCCCGATGGGGTGCTTTTTGTTCTAAACCCAAAAAGTAAAGGCAGCGCCAAGCGCTGC
>JANXUJ010000050.1 GCA_025356295.1 Cyanobacteriota bacterium | reverse complement strand
GTTTTAGAAGGCAACTACTTTTTTTGCTATAAACTTGTGAGGCTCTCTAGCAATCAAGCATATGGATTTTAAAAGTATTATTCGTGATATTCCTGACTTTCCTCAAAAAGGGATTCTTTTTCGGGACATTACCCCTTTATTAGCTGATCCTCAAGGGCTAGCAGAAATTACAAAAGACTTTCAAACAAGATTTGCAGAATTGAATATTGGGGCGATTGATTGCATCATCGGCATTGAGTCGCGCGGATTTATCCTCGGCGCACCCCTTGCCATGAGTCTAGGTTGTAGCTTTGTGCCAGTGCGTAAACCTAAGAAATTACCCGCTGCCGTCTTTCGCGTTGAGTATGCGCTGGAATATGGGACTGATACGCTAGAGATGCATTGTGATGCGATCGCTAAAGGCAAACGGGTGATCATCATCGATGATGTGATCGCCACAGGTGGTACGGCAGCAGCAGCCGCTAAACTGGTTGATCAGTCTGGGGCAGAGCTAATTGGTTATGGATTTTTGATTGAGTTAGATTTTCTCAATGGCAGAAAGGCTCTGCCCGAAGTGCCAATTGTTTCGTTGGTAAATTATTAGTGTGTTAAATTTGAGCGATCGCTGAGGCTAATCGATCTTGCTTGGCGATCGCTTTACCAGTCAATTACACATAAAAACATTATGACAGTTGAATTTCCATCCTTTACCCATACTTTATTAGCTGCCAAAAAAGCTAGAGGCTTGAGCTTTGCTGACCTCGAAAAGTTAATAGGACATGATGAAGTCTGGATCGCTTCTCTTTTTTACGGGCAAAATAGCACTAGTGTTGAAGAAGCAGCCAAAATTGCTGATGCATTAGGTTTAGGAGAGGATATTGTCGCCGCCTTGAGTGCCTATCCGAGTAAAGGGCTGGGACCACTTGTGCCAACCGATCCACTAATTTATCGCTTCTACGAAATCATCCAGGTGTATGGCTACCCGATCAAGGAAATCATCCATGAAAAATTTGGGGATGGCATCATGAGTGCGATCGACTTTACCCTCGATATTGAGAAGGTGGAAGATGCTAAAGGCGATCGCGTCAAAGTGACGATGAATGGCAAGTTCCTAGCTTATAAGAAATGGTAAACAAATAAAGAAGGCGTGCTTAGCACGCCTTCTTTATGGCATTAATTCAATCGATAATCTATCAGGATTGGCGATAAAAGCAACTTAATAGGTGCGATCGCCTATAGTCTATTCTCTCGGCGGCAACAACAATTAAGGCGAGTCTATGGGCAACTTTAAAGTCAGGGATATGGGCAATTATAGTTTTCTTTTGCTGACCTAAACTAGGCGATCGCCATAATTAATCGCAAAAGTTATGATAGTTGTGATTAAGATTAAAGGATAGACAATCCACGAAGCGATATTCAAATAACGGAAGGCTTTTGTATATCCAGCTTTATCTAAATTAGCGCCGATCGCAGTCACAATAATTGGGATTAGGCATAGAGAAAAATAAACATAAAACACATATTCCATCACCACGGTATAGCCAACTTCGGGTAATTGATTATTAAAGGATAATAACAACACAATTCCTGATAGCAACGCTGAGGCAGGAGCCATCGTGCGCGGTACAAACATCGTGTAAGGAAAGAATAAGCAGCAATAAGCCATTAAAGATAATAAAAGTAATGGCAGAAGATTCTTATATAAAAACACTAAGGTTTTGCGCTGGAAAGTCATGCGAATACTCAATCCAGGGTACTCAACTTGAGCTTTGGATTGGAATAAATCAGGATCGCCTTGAGTGGAAGTAACTCGCGAAGAATCTTGGAAATAGGTGATGTTTTTAAAATTCCAGAGTTGTAATCCTTGAAATGGTTTGCGTTCTTCTGCTTCAGTTTTTGGCAGTTTCAAACCAATGGTATCGATCGCATAGATTAACCTTTCGGTGGATAGATTAGGATTATCAAAACGTAAATTTAGTTTTTGTGAATCAAATGGATAGTCACGAAAATCAAAAGCATTCCGAAACTCACCGCGTACTCGATAGAGACGATAGTTTAAACCATTAACGATCTGAGCTTTGACAGGAGACTTGGAATCAAATACTGGTGCATTCGGATTTACGCTATTGGTAACAGCATCGGGAAACTGGATTTCAGTCGGCTCATCATTGCCGTTATAGCGAAACCAAACATAAAAATCGGCGGTAAAAGTTGCTTTGTCAATCCGATTCAGCTTATTAATATCTAGCCCTGCATAAACTACGCGTTGCCGCCAAAAATATTGATCTCCTGATTGGACAATACTTCCTGCTTGCAGTTCTTTCGGTAGATTCAGGCGTTCAGGATTCGGAATTGGCGTGAATTGTTGAGTGGCAGATATAAGTTTATAGTTTTGAAATTGAGCAAGGCGAACAGGCTGATCACTATTACGATCGCTGTTGAAATAAAGCAATCCTGTTAACCCGCGTAAGCCCACTTTGCGACTGTTGAGTTTAGCTAAAGCATCTCGTACTTGTTCGCGATCGCCTTCTAAACTTGTCGCCGTTGATTTGGGATTAGCTTTACGAATTGCATCTACCGCCGCGATCGCTGCTTCATAAAACTTGGCTCCCAAATAAGAAGGAGTTTTGTCATAAGTTTTTTGATAAGTGGTGAGAAAATCTTGAGCATCTGCCCCAGCGCTATCAAATAAAATCGGCGCGGGTACATACATCTCATCAGTAAAGAAGCCAGATTTTTTCTTCTCCTCATCATATTTTTCAAATCGCTTTGCAAAAGACTCACGCGCCAGAGCTTGTTCACCTAAGACGCGATTTTTTAGCCCCTTCTGTTTAAGCGCAACCAAAAAGTCTTCGGCAACCTCTTCTTTGGTCAAGGTTAGAAACAAAATCCCCGCTTCAGGCTCAGCCGCTAGCTCATTGATAATTTGCTGAATTGATTGCTGGCGAGTGCTGGGATCAGAGTCAATTCCCCACATCCGCTGAATTTTGCCATTGCCATTATTTTCAAAAGCAGACTTAATTACTTGCGATTGAGTCTCCTCATTTTTACTAGCTTTGTCATAAATCACGCTAGCAGTTTTGAACTGGAGTACTTGCTGTGCGTAGATCGATAAAGTATTGGCAAGAGCGGCATTTGTATAAATAATCCGAAAGTAATATGGGCGATCGCTAGTTACTTTGGCATTGTTAGCCGTACCTGTGATGGCAGGTATCTTTTGCTGTTGATAAATATTTCCTGCTGCGATCGAGGCATCTGAAGATCGATGCCCTAAAACCACAAGTGCATCACTTTTAGCAATCTCATTAGCAACTTGAGTCGCACCTTCAGCATTGCCTTTGTCATCAAAAATATTTAATTTAAGTGGACGACCATTGATGCCACCGTCACGATTGGTCGCCTCGATATAAAGCTTGATGCTGTCAACTATTTCTTGACCGCCACTAGCGCCATCTCCACTGAGGGGTGCGGCCACTGCGATCGCAATCGCATTACCCTCGGCTCGCAAACTCTGCGGATATATGCCGCCAAGCGACACTACAACTAATATCGTGATCATTGCGATCGCTAAAAATTTTGCAAATGCTTTACTCATGAAACCCCAATTTTTTTATTAAGTAGTAATATCCCGCACTTTGCGCGGGATATTACTACTCCTTTGGTAATACCAATTAAGTCTATAGCGATCGCAAAAAAAAGACTGTGCCAAGCACAGTCTTTTTTTTGCTTTATTGTTAGAGAATCAAGGGCGAACGATGGGAATTGAACCCACGAATGGTGGTACCACAAACCACTGCCTTAACCACTTGGCTACGCTCGCCATTTAACCGACACTTATACTACTACTTACTCATGCATTTACACAATAGTTTAGACAAATTTTTTCTCTAAACTTCTAAGTCCATTGTTAAGACAAGTATTCAGCCAAGTGTATTGTGGGCGTCTGTATCAACTCCCAAAAACAAAGTATTATCAATTACAGTCTTCGTCTAGAGATATACAAATATGATGCGAATACTAGCGCTCGTTCCAGGTAGCCCTGGCGATCAGTTACTGTTCTTCCCGACATTGGATACGCTCAAACAACAGTATCCCCATGCCGAAATCGATGTGGTCGTTGAGCCGCGCGCTATGGCAGCTTATCGGATTTGCCAATCGGTCAATCGAGTAATCAAGTTTGACTTTAGCGATCGCAACTCTCTATCTGATTTTGGTAATCTGCTCGGTACGATCCGCGATCGCGAATACAATGCCGCGATCTCATCTCAACCCAGACTTTCTCTGGATATCCTGTTCTGGTTAAGCGGTATTGCCAAACGGATATCTTTTGCGGGGCAAGGCGACTTTTTGCTGACTGACGTTATTACTGCTGATCCCACCACATATGAAGCAGTTCAGAATCACAATTTGCTCATAGCGCTAGATATTGAAAAACCATGTCCACCAATTAAAGTCAATCTTCCCAAAATCGACTTAGACTGGGCGACCAATGAACAAAAGCGTCTTGGTATTCAACAAAGCGGTTTTATCCTGCTTAATTGTGGAGCTTATGCCAATTATCCTGATGAAAGCTGGGCTGAAATTGCAATCAATATGCAAGTAAAGTTACCAAATTTGCCAATCGTGGTAATTGATAGTGTTAATAATGCCAATTTGATCAAGCAGTTAAATACTAAAGTCCCTAGTCTTTTGATAGCGAGTCCGAGTGATATTGGTAAGCTGACAGCTTTTATTGCAGCAGCTAATCTATTTATCTGTACTGAAGGTGATGCGATGCAGCTAGGCGTAGCAGTTGGCACAGCATTGGTGGCAATTTTAAGTTCTAGTACTCCTGCGGCGGCTTTATTGCCGATCGCAGAAAAACGGATTAAATATGTGCAGGCGATCGCGGGTCAAACACTGAGTGATATCTCACCAAAAACAGTCCTAGAAAAAATCTGGGAAGCTTAAGTCAATACGCGCGAATTAACATGAGCGAATCAATATGAGATTGTTAAGACTTAGCCCTAGATCATGCCGCAGATTATTCAAAGCGATCGCGCTCAATTGGGTATTGACAACTGGGTTTACTATTGGGTTTACTTTGATTAATGGTTTGATAATTCAACCCAGAGCGATCGCTCAATCGATCACCACACCCGCTCTAGCTTGTTCGCAAATCACAAATCGCCGCTATGTCGTCCTCAGTGATCGCCCTGCTAATTTGCTGCCCCAGTTGCCCCAATTCTTAGCGATCGCTGCTGTACCCTGTAGTTATCTCAATGTCTCGATGACTTTCTTTGGTGGTTTTGACAATGCCAAAGCATCAATATATCGGGCAAGTCAACTGCGACAACTAGGGCTAGATGCGATCGTGTATTCTTTCGCGGCTCAAGTCACGGATATTCCTGTCAACTTACAGGCTTCGGCGATATTAGTCGAGCCAAGTAATGACCCAAACTTAACTATTCAACAAGTGCGATCGCTAACTGGAAAAAGCCCCTTTTTTGCAGTATTTAATAATCGCTCCGTGATTTTAGCGGAAGTGCTATCGAGTCAGACAAAAGCCAATGCGATCGCTACGACTTTTCGTAATCAAGGTTTAGCCGCTCAAGTCATCAGCACTGACCTGATCGCATCACCCAAACCTCCCACAAGTTCTGTCCCCAATTCTAAT
Source organism: Cyanobacteriota bacterium (assembly GCA_025356295.1). GTDB lineage: Bacteria > Cyanobacteriota > Cyanobacteriia > Pseudanabaenales > Pseudanabaenaceae > Pseudanabaena. The sequence goes on along the minus strand of JANXUJ010000050.1, from coordinate 8,238 downwards.
CAGACTGCGACTCAAACTAATCATCAAATAATTTATCGTGTTCTGATTCCTAATACTAATGCTGACACTTTGAAACAAGTGCGTGAACTTGCACCTGATGCCTTTATCACAATTCTTAAAGGAAAATCTTATATTCAAGTGCGTACTTACGCTGATCGCGGTAATGCTCATCGTGAGCGCGATCGCTTAAATGATCGGTTCTCAGGTACGATTTTGCTCCAAGACTAAACCAAAAATCAAAGCTATAAGAGCTATGACTGACTTACCAAATTATACTGTGCGTGTGAGTTTGCGGGCAAAATGTGTGCGCCTTTCATTGTCAGTAGAAGACGGCTTAGAAGTAGTCATACCTGCTAATTACGATCTCCTGAAGATACCCGAACTCATCCAAAAAAAGCAGGATTGGATTGCGCGAAATCAAGACAAACTTGATGCGCGTGAAGCATTTTTTCAGTCTCAAGCCCCTGATCAGTTGCCAACTTGCATCAAACTGCGATCGCTCAACGAAGAATGGCAAATCGAGTATCAACAAATCGCGCATAAATCTGATCATAAATCTGGCACTATCCGTATCAAAGAAATTAACAACCAGCTTCAATTAGTTGTAGTCGGGAACATCGCTGATATCGAATCTTGCAAAGCCATTATCAAGCAATGGCTGCTGCAAAAAGCCGAAAAACACTTATTTAGTTGGTTACACAAAGTTAGCATCAGCACAAACCTTCCCTATCGTACTACCACGATTCGCAGTCAAAAGACTCTGTGGGGTAGTTGTTCTAGCGATCGCAATATCAGTCTCAACTACAAGCTGCTCTTTCTCGAAGCTAATGTTGTGGAGTATGTCCTGCTACATGAGCTTTGTCATACAATCCAGATGAATCATTCAGCCAGATTTTGGAAATTAGTCAGTAACTTCGAGCCAAATTATAAAGCGTTAGATAAATCTCTTAATCAAGCATGGCAAATTGTCCCAGCATGGCTTGATTTTTGTTAAGGCATACAAGTTGGGCGCCCGACTTGTATATGCCTAGATATTTAATTGCGAACTAACTCACACAGAAATCAGTGAATTAGCTCTATGGAGATTTTTGATTAGGCTCTATACTATCATTTTGAAATCGACAAAATGTGAGAGATAAATTTATGACCGAAACAAAACCAAATTTACTACCACTCATTGGTGGTGTGGCTGTAGTGGTTGCTGGGGGAGTTGGCGCTTATTTTTTCTTAAATAATAAGCTCAACATTTTACCTACAGGTAACGCATCTGGCACTCTCAGCATTGTTCCTAAACAGTCCCTGATGGCAATGTCACTTTCCACTGATGGAGCCGCCCTTGCTCAGATCGAGCAGTTTCTTTCTCCAGAAACTAAAAAGCTGTACGATGACGCGATCATCCAAGTCAGAAAAAACATGTCTTCGGGCGACTTTGACTATGAAAAAGACGTCAAGCCTTGGATTGGTAAAAGTGTAACCGTTGCCTTCTTGCCTTCAGTCAAAACCGCTAGTCTTGTTCCTCTAAAATCAGCAGCAGCGATCCAAAACCGCTATGTACCAATGAGCAGTACAGGCTCAATCCAATTTGTGCAAGACAAGACTGCTGTTCCTGAAGCAACAGCTACATCAATGCCCAATATCTTGGTTGTAGTTGAAGTAAAAGACAAAGCTGGCGCTGAGAAGTTTTTGGCTGACAAGGTGAAAGCCAAGTCAAATGGCAAAGAAAAACAATCTGATTACAAGGGTGTAAAAATCACCCAATACGGGGAAGGTTCTAGCGCCACTGCTACTGCGATGGTGGGTGACTATTTGATTTTCGCGCCGACTGAACAAAATACTCAGAAAGCGATCGACACATTCAAAGGTGAAGCTTCAATCGCGAGTTCGTTCAGTGCTAACGATCTCAAGCTCAAAAATCCCGTTGCCCAAGTTTATATTCCTAACTTCGGCGAATCAATTGTAGAACTGTCAGCCCTAAATCCTAACGCTCAACCAATTCCTCCCGAATCGCTACAGCAGTTGAAAAAGGTCAAGTCCATGAATATGGGCGTTGGCATTGATGACGCAGGTATTCGTTTTAAAGTACTAGGTAAAGTTGATGCGGCGACAATTGCGGCACTAAAGAACTCTCCTAATAAAATTATTAGCCAGATCCCTTCTCAAGCATTCTCTGTTATCACTGGCTTTAATATCAAAGACTCATGGGAACAGTTTGTGAAGTCGGCTGACACTACTCCTGAAGTCAAGAAAAGCCTTGATGATGTAAGAACTCAACTAAAGTCTTCTCCATTGGCACTCGATCTTGATAAAGATATTTTTGGATGGATGGATGGTGAGTTTGCTCTTGCCTCAGTATTGGCTAAGCCAGAGGGAATTCTCGCGCAAACACAAGGAATCGGTCCTGTACTGATGTTGCAAACCACAAATCGTGCTGCTGGAGAATCTTTGCTCAGTAAGCTTGATGATTTTGTAATCAAGAATGGCGGTAAAGTCGGCAAGAAAGATGTCGGCGGAGTCGCGGTGGTCGAATGGTCATTCCCTGGTGCGCCAGGAGCGATCGTTTCTCATGGTTGGAATCAAAAAGACACACTTTTTATGACAGCTTCGCCGATTGCGTCTCTGTTTGTTCCCAAACCAGCTAGCGCTCTAGAATCTGATCCAACTTTCAAGTCTGTGGTGAGTAGCCTCCCTGCTAATAACGTGGGCTATTTCTATATTGATGCAGATAAGACATGGAGCATTGTGCAAACTTTCATGCCTCCTGCTGAAAAAGAAAAAACTCCTCCAGAGATTAAAGCTTTGATTACCACTATTCGTGGTTTGGCCGCAACGGCTGTTTATCCCAATGCAGAAACTGCTGAAGTTGAAGCAATTCTTTCACTTAAGAAAGGCGGTAAGTAACTATATACAGCGCGCTGCGCTGATATAAAATCCAAACAGAATTTGAGGGTGTCGCGAAGCGGCACTCTCAAATTCTGTTTATACCAGTTAGTTAAGCAAAATGCGGTAAGTAATATTAAAGCTTGGGTTTTTAATAGATAAATTTATAAATAGATTCTCAGGAGAACAATCATGCTCACTATCCGTAAATCAGAAGAGAGAGGACATGCAAATCATGGCTGGCTCGATAGTTATCACACCTTCTCTTTTGCTAATTATTATGATCCGCAGCATATGTCTTTTCGCTCACTGCGGGTGATTAATCAAGATCAAATTAATGGTGGCAAAGGATTTGGAACGCATCCCCATCGTGATATGGAGATCATTACTTATATGCTTGATGGTGCGCTAGAGCATAAGGACAGCATGGGAAATGGCTCGATCATTCGGGTTGGTGATGTGCAGCGGATGAGTGCAGGAACGGGAATTACGCATAGTGAGTTTAATCCTTCTGCTACTGAGTCTGCTCATTTATTGCAAATTTGGATTTTACCAAATCAACAAGGTGTTACACCCAGTTATGAACAAATTGAATTTTTGAGAGAAGAGAAGCTCAATCAATTGCGATTAATTGCTGCGCCAGATGGACGCGATCGCGCGGTTACGATTCATCAAGATGCTTATATTTATGCCTCAATTCTAGAAGATGGCGCAGAGGTAACGCATAGGGTGAGTCAAAGTCGTTATGCGTGGATACAAGTCGCTATAGGTAGTATATTGGTAGGCGATCGCTTGCTGAATGCGGGTGATGCAATTTCTAGCGATGTTGCGGGTGACCTGAAATTAATTGGTCAAGGTAACGCCGAGATTTTGGTTTTTGATTTAGCTTAAAGGTAAAGATGAAGATTGTGTTAACGGGCGGCGGTACGGGTGGTCATGTTAGCCCTAACCTTGCCTTGATTCCTGCACTGGAAGCTGATGGCTGGACGGTCGAATATATTGGCTCAAATAATGGCATTGAAAAGCAATTTGTCGCTGAAGTCGGTATCCCCTATCACGGTATTTCTTCAGGGAAATTGCGCCGCTATTTCGCTTGGCAAAACTTTGTTGATCCTTTTAAAGTCATTAAAGGTGTATTTGATGCTTGTTTGGCGATCGCGAAAATAAAGCCCAAAGTTGTTTTTTCTAAAGGCGGTTTTGTTACAGTTCCCGTCATTTTTGCAAGTTGGTTACAGAGGATTCCTGTAATTATCCATGAGTCAGACTTCTCTTCGGGTTTAGCAAATCGGTTGTCGATGCCTTTTGCGACTAAGATATGTGTCACATTTCCAGAGACAGTCAAACACTTAGTTAAATATGCTTCTAAAGTCAAACATACGGGCTTACCGATTCGTGCTGACATCCTGAATGGAGATGTGGCAAAAGGTAAACAGCTTTGTGGGTTTGATGAAAATTTGCCAGTTCTATTTGTGGTTGGTGGTAGTACAGGTTCAGCAAAAATCAATCAAGCTGTGCGTTCTATTCTCGATGTTCTGACTCAGACATATCAAGTTGTTCATGCTTGCGGCAAAGGAAATCTTGATCCAAATCTTAAAGTTCATCCGCGCTATCAACAATTTGAGTATTTGGGAACTGAACTTGCCGATGTTTTTGCGATCGCTGATTTAGTTGTCTCGCGATCAGGCGCTAATGCTGTATTTGAGTTTTTGACATTACGAAAGCCGAATTTATTGATTCCTCTATCTAAATTATCTAGTCGTGGTGATCAGATTCTCAATGCTAAATCTTTTCAATCTCGCGGCTATAGTGCAGTTTTGTTTGAAGAAGACTTAACTAGCGAGAGTTTGTTAACCGCGATCGCCGATCTCGCTCGCGGCTCTGATCAATATATTCAGAATATGAACCAGAGCGAAGATGCTAATGCGATCGCGCAAATTGTCGCTCTGGTTCAAAAGTTTAGAGATTAAGAAATTATGTCTGCAAAAGATATTTTCCACGAAGCAGTCAGAACTGCTCTTCAAAAAGAGGGATGGGTGATAACAGATGATCCTTTAAGATTTAAGTTTGGTGATGTCAACTTTCAGGTTGATTTAGGTGCAGAAAAGATTGTAGCAGCCGAGAGAGCAGGAGAGAAAATTGCAGTTGAAATCAAAAGTTTTTTAAATCCTTCTGCGATTACAGATTTCTATGCTGCTTTAGGACAGTTTTTGAGTTATCACCTAGCTATAGAGGCAAATGACCCAAATCGAACTCTTTATTTAGCTGTTCCATTGGATGTGTACCAAACATTTTTTCAGCTTGAATTTACACAGACTGCGGTACAGCGCTATCAGATATTGTTAGTCGTCTATAATCCAGTAAATGAGGTAATTGTAAAATGGATAAAATTAGCCAATTAAGTCAATATCGAGATTATGTTCAAAACTTATTGACTCGATATGCCAGTAATGATTTTTCAGAGCAAGAAATTGAAGTCCAGCTTCTTTTTGATATAGAAAGAGACCACTACCAGTGGATTAACATTGGTTGGCAAGAGTTAAATCGAGTTTATCGATGTGTTATGCATTTTGATATCAAAGACGGTAAAATCTGGCTTCAGCAAAATTTAACTGACCAAAACCCTGCGGAAGAATTAATTAAAATGGGAGTCTCAAGACAAGATATTGTGCTGGGGTTGCAACCGCCTTACAAACGACCATATACAGCTTATGGCGTTGTCTGAGATACAAAAAATAGATTGATAGCAAAGCTATCAATCTATTTTTTGTATCTTGTTTTTAATTTATTTCACACTCAGAGTTAAGCGAATTGTCCCTTTAGCTGTAGATGGTAGGACAACATTTTGGAGCGATCGCTTGATCATCTCCACTAGATTTTTGTCCTTGATTGTCGAAGCCACATCATCAAGGATGATCCGTGTCAGTCTGCCATTTTGGAGCGAAATCTCTAAGATCATCACACCATTAACGCCCTCAGAAATAGTTAGCGATCGCAATTGCTGCTCGATCGTGCTTTGAGCGATCGCCACATCCACACCTGTAAGCCCTGTAATGTTAACGACTTGAATTGATGCATTAGGAATTTGCGAGTTTGCAGGTTTGTCACTCAAGCTACCCATATCATTACGACCACTGACTTTTGCTTCAGCATCTTTGGGAGTAGTTTCATTTCTAGAGAGACCTCGCGATCGCATGGGAGGAGCGTTAAAAATTGGAGATGGTGCAGCGAGCGCAGGTGATTGACTGACATATCCATCCGTAATACCACCACTAACACTTCCAAAGTTGACACCTTGAGGTATCAATACAGGAACTTGCACTGTCACCTTTCCACCATCAGGATTGACGCGCACTTCTTCACTAACTGCGACAAAGGCAGTATATTGCGATAGCAAGCGATAGTTGAGCGCAGTTTGCGTCACTGCATCAATGAGAGATTTCACTTCGCCACCAAACATCTGATTCATCAAATCCTTGATGCGCGCACGTCCCCATAGTTGAGCGATACCAAGATTACTATTTCCATTCTCAAAATTTACATCAAGGGTCTGCTCATAGCGTTCTCCACCTGCGGCAATTCCCGTGATTTTGAGCTTGCCATTGGCGCGATCGCCTTTTTTGCCAAATAGAACTAAGGGCTGTTCGGCAAACAGATCAGGAGCGTTGCTAGGATAAATTTCTGGAGCTACGCCATCACCTTCCCATTTGACTTGAATATTTGTGAGAACAGGATTATTGATTTGACGGAAGAATTTCTCCGCAACTTCTTGAGTTGGCTCATCTTGACGGACTACGCGTGATGTACCCCGACCCATTTCCGCAATCCTTTCTAGTAAATACCGATTGACAGAACTACCAACCCCAAAACTATAGAGACGATTCCCCGGCTTGAGATTTTTCTGCACAGCCGCGATTACTTGATTGTCATTGCCAATTAAACCATCTGTAATCAGCACGACACTACGAATTCGTCCATCGTTCACAGTTGGAAAACTCGTGACTGCGTTGATTCCATTCATCAATTCAGTTCCACCATTTGCATCAATCTTGCTGATGTATTCCATCGCTTTTTGACGATTGATGGCGTTGTTTTGTAATGGATAGCTAGAAAGCTGAGTTGTCGTACTCGCAAAGTCAATAATCGTAAATGTATCGTTAGGATTCAATCCATTAATAAACCGCGTCATCAGTTCGCGTGATTTTAAAATCGGATCACCTGATTGAGAACCAGATGTATCCATTAAGAAGACAACATCTTTCGGCACAATTTGGTCAGCACGATAAGCGATCGCAGGAATCAGATAAGTGGCAAAATGTGAGCCTTGCTCCGTATTAGTTGTGAGGATAGTCGGCTGAGTGCGATCGCTACTAACTTTGTAACGCACGATCAAGTCTTTGTTCGGAATATTGTCGCTAGCCGCCAGTTTTAGCTCCACGGTTTCACCGTTATTCTTGACATCGATTCGATGTGAAGTGGAATAAAGATTGCGAATGGGAACACCTGCATCAATTTGCAGGGTCACGCTAACATCATTACCCGATCGCGTTTCTGGTTTGAGTATCGGCGGATTGATTCGTGAGGCATCAGGCACTTGAACTGTATTGCCTTGTGCATCGATCGCAGTTCCTGGAATATAACGCGGACCGACCACCATCGGGAATACAAATTCATAATCACCGCTTTCAAACTTCAAGCTTTCAGTGTAGCGAATCGTCACTTTGATTTGCTCGCCTGGTTTGATATTCGCTAAAGATTGTGTAAAAATATTGTCGCGTTCTTGCTCCAATAGCCCTGCGGTGCGTCCTTCTGCACGAGCGCGTTCATAGATTTCTTTGGCTTCTTCACGTTTTTTGATATTCCCTTTGATCACGCGATCGCCGATCATGATTTCCATATCATCGACAGCGGCTTGGTCTGGCAATGGGAATACATAAATCGCTTCTAATGGCTTGTCATAGGGATTCTGAAAAGTCTGGGTCACTTCCACTCGCGAAATATTACCTGATATTTTTCCTTTGACATCAGTATTGGTAAGCGTGAAGGCTTGATTTTTCAGGACTTGATTTTTGGAGTCGCTTGTCTGCACATACAGACCACCCACAGGACGCTCTTTGTTAGATTGATTGAAATTAGATTGATTAGCCGATCTGCGATCGCTGACTGGTTCCATAATTCCTGATTTAATCATTGAGCTAGATGTTTTGAGAATGCTAGGACTTGGATTAGCTTGAGCTAATGTGCGATGAGCAATTACGCCTGCAAGAGCGATCGCGATAGGAATAGCAACATAAATAGGCTTAATTGATTTCATTGATATTTGCCGATTTAATAATCATAGTTATGGTTTGCCCGCTACGCGGG
>JANXUJ010000124.1 GCA_025356295.1 Cyanobacteriota bacterium | reverse complement strand
CCACGGTTATACCTTAATTGATACATTACGACAACTTGGCGTATCACAAATTGATCGAATCATCATTTCCCATGCTGATGAAGATCATATCGAGGGTTTCATTAAACTACTTCTAGAGGAATCCATTACAATAAAGCATATTTACCTCAATCCTGACGGTTCTAAAAGGACAGATATATGGATAGAATTACGTCTTGCGATCGCTGATGTAAAAAAGCGGCAAAATACAAAACGAGATTTTCTTCATACAGAGATGAATGGGAATCTCGACGTTGGACAAGTAAATATTCAAATTCTTGCCCCAAATATGGATCTTGTTGGACAAGCAGGTGGTTTAGATTTGCAAAAAAACAAGCTGAACTCAAATTCTGTATCAGCAGTCATTCGACTCGTCTATAAAGCTCGTGGCGTAGCACTTCTTGCGGGAGATATCGATGATATAGGACTGAATAACTTAACCAATGATAATCCTGATTTTGCCGCCGATGTTCTTATCTTTCCGCATCACGGAGGCAATGTAAGTTTGGGAGGAAAAGGTAATCAAGAATTTACTAAGCATTTATGTGAGAAAGTACAACCAATACTAATTTTATTTTCTAATGGAAGAAACAAGCATAATAACCCTCGCAAAGAAATCATAGAATCTGTACTTGATATACTTCCTGATGTACATATTATGTGTACTCAGCTTGCTAAAACATGCTCTCCTGAAACCTTAGCAATTTCTCCTACTCACTTAAACACACTTCCATCAAGAGGGAGAGAAATTAATCATTGCTGCGGTGGAACAGTTGTCATTAATTTAAGTGAAACTGAAACTACTTACACTCCAAGTGAGGATCACAAACAATTTGTCAAGGGGAAAATAATGTCGCCCTTGTGTATGCGTTCTTGATTTTAGATTATCGACTATAGCTTTTGTCGTAGTGCCTCAAAACTGTCACTGAGATCAGCGATCGCGATCGCTTCCTGTTCACCTGTTCCCAGCCATTTGATTTGAATCTGTCCAGACTCAATTTCACTATCACCGATTACGACAGCGGCTTTAGCATTACTAGCGCGTTTAAATTGCTTATCGAACTTAGCTCCACTCAGATCAAGTTCGGCACTAAATCCCGCTTTACGGAAAATTTGAGCAATCGATAGAGACTTAGCTTCTGCTTTTTCGCCACGCGAGACGATGTAGAAGTCAACTTGCGATCGCTTTTGTATAGCAACCTGTTGCATGAGAATTACCAATCGCTCTAAACCGATCGCCCAGCCAACCGCAGGAGTATCGGCTCCGCCTAATTCGGCGATCAGGCGATCATAACGTCCACCCCCACAGACGGCTGATTGCGCGCCGAGGAGATTAGATTGAATCTCGAAGGCGGTGCGGGTGTAGTAGTCTAAGCCGCGTACAAGACGAGGATTGATCCGATAGGCGATATTTAGATCGGTTAATAAGGCTTGGACTTTCTCGAAATGTTGCTGCGACTCAGGGCTTAAATAATCGAGAATGCTGGGCGCCTCTTGGGAAATTTCTTGAGTACGTTTGTCTTTGCTATCGAGAATCCTTAGTGGATTGCGAGTAAGGCGATCGCGTGAATCAGTATCTAGTTCTGCGATAAAAGGCGTGAAATAGTCCACCAAAGCTTGACGATAGCTCACCCGATCTTCCGCACTGCCGACCGAGTTGAGATCAACAACTAAGTCTTTTAAACCCACCGCTTGCAAAAAGTCACTAGCGATCGCGATCGCTTCAGCATCAGCACGGGGATCAGCACTGCCTAACACTTCAACCCCTAACTGATGAAATTGCCGCTGACGACCCGCTTGTGGTCGCTCATAGCGAAACATTGCGCCCATATACCACAGTCGTTGTACGCCGCCCTGAGCAAACAACTTGTTTTCCACAAATGATCGCGCTGCTCCCGCCGTGCCTTCGGGTCGTAATGTCAGGGAGCGATCGCCGCGATCGGTAAATGTATACATTTCTTTGCCAACAATATCTGTCGCTTCACCGATGCCTCGTGCAAATAGCTCAGTTGATTCAAAAATCGGTGTACGGATTTCGGTATAAGCAGCTTGGCTGAGGATTTGGCGTGCAGTTGCCTCTAACTGTTGCCAGTAATAAATTTCGGGAGCAATAATATCGCGAGTACCGCGTGTGACCTGAAGTGAAGACATGGATGCAAAAAAGTCTGTAATGTTAGTCTAGAATACAGTAGAGACAGCGCACCACGCCGCCCCTAACATCTAAAAAGCAAGCTATCTGATCGCACTGCACAGTTAAACGGTAACAAATCTAGTTAAAATCTGCATAGCGCCAGTCAAATTAGAAACTCCTTATATGTCAGAACAAAACATCAACGAAATTCAAGCTAAGCCGTCGCTAGACGAAACATTATTTAACGAAGTGTTAAAGGGTGTAGAAATCAATCCTGCTTTGCTAGCTGAGCTTGGTGAAGTCACAAATGACCCTGAACAAGCGATCGATACTGCCATCCGTCAATGGTTGCAGCGCCGTGCTATCAAAGAAGCTGATCGCTCACGACCACTGACGATGAATCCTGTTGTACCACCACGCGGCGAGTGGAATGATTAGTTAATTAATTTAGTTAGTTTAGTTAATTAAATACTTATGCAAGATTTTTGGCTACTTAATGGCTTCTTTGTGGCGCTTGGGTTGATTCATATTAGTGTCTCCCTCGTTTTTATTGTGAGTGAAAAGCGACTCAATCCAACTTCTTCAAGACAAACTGCTGGCTACAACCTTTTGGTTTCTGGATTGTTGATTAGTCTTACGGCTACTGTGATTTTAGTACTGGGGAAATCTCTCAGCTTATTAGTTATCGCAGCGATCAATCTTGCTATTACTTTTATCTCCTTAAGGCTCAATCTATTTCATGCTAGAGAGAGACATCCCATTTTGACCCGTACCAATGAGCCTCAAGATACAGCAACCGAACTAAAAATAGAAGCAAATAGACAACCTCGCGCGATCGCTGATCGTCAGTTGTCAACTCCTAAACTAAGAGTAGAAATTGCTCCCGAACTATTTGCGGAGTTACAAGAAATTTCTGGAGATGCATCTGTCGCTATGGATGAAGCAATTCGTTGGTGGCTGCGTCGTCGACTTATTGATATCGATAGTGATTGTGATGATCTAGTAAATCGCAAAAATATGAGTTCTACTGAGTCTTGGCGATCGCCGCAAAAATCGCAACAATACAAATGGAATGATTAGTGATAAATGAATTAGTATTCGACTTTACTGCGTTTGATAGTGTATTGGGACAAACCCAAGCGATCGCCTTTTTAAAAGCTGCAATTCAACGTGATCGCATTGCCCCTGCATACATGTTTGCGGGCGCAAGTGGGGTGGGACGCAGCAAAACTGCGTCAGCTTTTGCCGAAATTTTATTAGGCGATCTCAAATCTGCTAATCGATTAAACGATCGTAATCATCCAGATTTGCTATGGGTGGAGCCGACTTATTTAGACAAAGGCAAAATGCTGACCACCAAAGAAGCCGATGCAGCAGGACTAAAACGCCGCGCCTTACCGCAGATCAGAATCGAGCAAGTACGCGAAATTAGTGAATTTGTCAGTCGATCGCCTTTGGAATGTAAGAGATCGGTCGTGATCTTAGAAGAAGCACAATCAATGGCAGAGTCAGCGGCTAATAGCTTACTAAAAACTCTTGAAGAGCCGTTGTATGCCACGATTATTTTGATTGTCCCTGATGCGGGATCGATCCTACCCACTTTAGTTTCACGTTGTCAGCGAATTCCCTTCACAAGGCTCAACCAAGCGCAAATGCAAGAAGTCCTTATCCTTGGAGGACATACCGATATCCCGCCCGAAGTAATTGCTCTTGCTCAAGGTTCGGCGGGTAATGCGATCGAGTCATTCGCTCGCTTCAAAAGTATTCCGCTCGAGTTGTTAAACTCAGTGCGCCAAATTCCAAAAGATGCAAAAACGGCGATGGCGATCGCCAAACAAATCACCAAAGAACTCGAAGTAGATTTGCAATTATGGCTGATTGATTATTTACAAAATTATTTTTGGGAACAGCAAAAGTCTAAACCTGTTTTGCAACACCTCGATAAAGCGCGGGAGTTAATTGCCCGCTATGTGCAACCGAGACTGGTTTGGGAAGTAACACTTTTACAAATCGCAGGGAAAATTTAAAACCTATGGCGGGGCTTTGCCCTACAAGCATTTTTTCACAAAAAAAGAGAGAGTTCGCTTTGTGAACTCTCTCTTAGGCAGTTTGTTTAGGCTGCCTTAACTTGAGCTAATAAACCAGTCAAGAAGTCACCTTCGATCACTTCAGTTTCTAAGAGCTTCTCAGAAATTGACTCTAGCAAATCACGATTTGCATTGAGAATCGCCAAAGCGCTCTTATGAGCGTTTTCGACAATGGTTTTGATTTCTTTATCGATCGCTTCTGAAGTGGCAGGGCTGACATTACGCGCCATTTCCATACCGCCGAGAAACTGATTTTGTTGCTTTTGATAAGCAAGTGGTCCCAAAACTTCGCTCATTCCATAGCTAGTCACCATTTTGTCAGCGAGTTCAGTAGCTCGTTGCAAGTCATTAGAAGCGCCAGTGGTGATGCTACCGAAGATAATCTCTTCAGCCGATCGCCCACCGAGGAGAGTGGCAATTTGCGATTCAATTTCTTCTTTACTTAGCAAGAAGCGATCTTCGGTGGGGACTTGCAGAGTGTAACCGAGCGCTGCCATTCCACGCGGCACGATCGAGATTTTCTCAACCTTGCCGCTACCTGAGTTAAGCGCTCCGACTAGAGCATGACCAACTTCGTGGTAAGCAACTATCCGCTTCTCTTTCTCATTGAGAATACGGCTCTTTTTCTCTAGTCCTGCAACTACGCGCTCGACAGCTTCAGCGAAGTCTTCGAGTTTGACGGTTTCGCGTCCAGCCCGAGCCGCTAGTAGAGCCGCTTCATTGACGAGATTAGCCAAGTCTGCACCTGCAAAACCTGACGTGCGGGTAGCAATCACACTGAGGTCAATGCTAGGATCGAGAGTGACCTTCGCAGCGTGGATTTTGAGAATCGCTTCACGTCCGATCTTGTCAGGGCGGTCAACTAATACTTGGCGATCGAAACGACCTGGACGTAAGAGTGCTTGGTCAAGGACTTCAGGTCGATTGGTCGCCGCCAAAACGATTACAGTAGTTCCATCAACGCCAAAACCATCCATTTCGGTGAGCAATTGGTTGAGAGTTTGTTCGCGTTCATCATTGCCGCCGTACATGCCTCCACTAGAGCGAGATTTGCCGATCGCATCAAGTTCATCGATAAAGATAATACAAGGCGATTGTTTTTTAGCTTGCTCAAACAAGTCGCGTACGCGTGAAGAACCAACTCCGACAAAGAGTTCCACAAACTCTGAACCAGAAATACTAAAGAATGGAACTCCTGCTTCACCAGCAACGGCTTTAGCGAGTAAAGTTTTGCCAGTACCCGGAGGACCCACTAACAATACGCCTTTGGGAATCCTTGCGCCGATCTTGGTGTATTTCTCAGGAGTTTTCAGGAACTGGACGATTTCTTGAAGTTCTTGCTTTGCTTCTTCGACACCAGCGACATCGACAAACATCGTCTTAGTAGATTCACCTTCCACATAAACTTTGGCTTTACTTTTACCAATTTGTAAACCACCTGGTACACCACCGCCGCCGTTGCGACTAAATAGTTGGAAGATACCGACAAAAATTAATGGGGGAATGACCCAGCTAAGCAATGTGCCGAACCAGCCCGCTTTTTGAACTGGTGCAGCCGCAAACTCGACATTACTTTTTTCGAGACGCTCGGGCAAATTCAGATCAAAAATTGGGGTAGTAGAAATCACATCGCCAGGTACTTCAGGACTCACGCCTTTAAGTTGATAAGTGATATTGTCTTGCCCGATGTAAGCTCGCGCCACATGTCCTTCTTCGACTTCATGCACAAATAGGCTATAAGGCACACGCGGTAAGGCGGGAGCAAATAGATTTGGTAAAAATGTATTTATAATCAGCAATCCTGCACCGATCAGCAATAAAACGTTGCCAATCAGTCGAGAACGCGATCGCTTAGGGTCTTCTTTTTTTACAGCCATTTTTTTAAACTTTAAGATTTGTTACTAGAGCCATTATAGGAACGTTGTTTTACTTGCGCTAGAGCCTCAACGTAGTGATAGCCGCCTGTATCAATAGGATGAGAAGCCCACAAATAAAAGTCATCTCTAAGCGACTTGATAACTAATGCTAAAAGTTGCCCATTGATCGACATCCAGCATCCATGCATCACTAGCGTTGCCAAAATCTGCAAGTTTGCCAGTGTGATCAAGATCGGCAAGTAAGGATTGGACAACTTGGAGTGGATTGAGAATAGCAATCAATCCATTTAGAGATGAAGCTTGGCGTTGAGATGCTTCTAAAGTTTTGCCAATTTGCAAAAGTGGCGATCGGCTCACCACAATTTGCACATCGACCATGCCTTTTGGAGCGGAGACTGCCCAATCCATAGACGCTTTAGCATGAGGAATAGTTAAAGTTGCAGATGGTGGAATCATGCCATCATTGGCATAGGGGATAGCAATAAAGTTTGGGGTGAGAACTTTGCTGCGTGGGTCAAGGCAAAAAATTCTTATATATACAGGCTGATCGCTAAAGTTCTCGATCTGACATTCGAGGCGATCGCCTATGTTAAGGGGTTTAGTGCGAACTGTATTGTCATCTTGGCTCTCAGGTACGCGCGAGGCACGGGCGGGAGCTTTGCTTGCCACAATAACTGAGCGAGCATCAACACCAACGATCGCTTTGAGGGTAGCGCGCACATCGAGCTTTGATGTAGCTTGATTTTCCGTGGATCGGATTAGCTTGGCGGCGAGTAAACTTTCAAGAAAGGGTTGTAGCCGTTTGATGGCAGCGCCTACGGACTCACCAACTGAACCGAAGGAGCCAAGAATCGGTGTATGCCCAACCGTAAGTAGACCATAGCTAGCTGATTGCACTCCAAATAAGCAGTCAACGGATTGCTCATTGGTATTCACACTAAGCATATTTGGTAAGGTCGAGAAGGCGCTAGTGGCATCAATCCGCTCGATTTTACTTAAACCCAAATCAAGGGCGATCGCTAATTTGACATTACGCGAAACCGCGCGGATTACTTCTTGAAGTAACTGACCCGATTCCAGCTTTAGATTGAGTTTTAGATTATCATCGCGATCGCTTAAAACTTCTAAAGCTGTAACCTTTGCCTTGAGACCATTGCGAGATTTTACTTGCACAAAAGTCTCTGAATTTACTTGCAGTATTGAACCCGCCATATAATTAGTCAAAACTGCGATCGGCAGCCCAGCTAAACTGATATCAGCACTACGAAAATCAATACTGCTGCTAATAATCACGCCATCGGCGCTAAATTTAGGAATTGGTAAAAATATTGCGGAAGTATTAGGCGCAAGAGTCTTCTGCTTGGCTGCGTCAACTTGGACTATCTCCGCAACTTGCTTGTCAAGAGTGAGGCTATCATTGTGCAGAGCTTGGCGATCGAGAGTCGTTACCACATCGCTCATGACCACATGGATAGTTTTCGCAGGTGTGATCTGCCACATTTGCTGTACCAATGCATAAGTAAATGCACCACTGCTAAATCCTGACCATTGAGCATCTGCACAGAGCATATCTCCTGAGGCGGCTCTTAATGTAGTTGGGACTTTGATTTTCTGTTTTGTCGCGATATCTACTGAAGCATCTATCGGCACTGTTGATGGTTGCCAATCCTTATGCCCTAATCGCGATCGCAACCGAAAGTTACCAATTGTCGATACATTTGGATAATAAAATCCTGCATCAATGACGCACAAAACTCGATCCGTGGCGATCGCTTGCAGCCAACCTTGCCATTCTTGCTCTGTAATATCATGCAAAAGATTTTGGTCATGCAGAATATTTTGGGGTAGCCCGCTATCAACGGGGACAAGTGTATTGTAATTACCGAGCCGCGAACCATGTCCGCTAAAGTGAATCATCACTAAATCATCAGGCAAAGTTTGGGCAGCAAGATGCTCGGTGATCGCATCAGCAATGTTGTTACGCGTGGCGGCGTGATCGGTGAGAGTAACGATATCTTGGGGCGCAAAGCCAAAGCGATAAATTAATAATTCCTTTTGCAACTCCACATCATTGACGCAACCCTGTAGAGGCAACCATCCAGAGGAACTACCCTCTCGCACGTTATATTGATTAATACCTATTAATAATGCTCGCTTGCGTTGAGTTGTTGCAGTTGCTTTACGGACATATTGCTCGGCAGCAAAAGCCACGCGATCGCGAGTGAGAAATTGCCATCCGATCAGGCTAGTCAGCCCTGTCTGTAAGAATTGTCGCCGTGCAATCCCCATATTTATGCCATCAACTACTTTTTTGCGATCGCCTCTTTAATTAAAGCTGATTCAAGACCACTCTTTTTAGTTTTTTTAGCAGATTCGCGATTTTATCGCAATTTTATGGGTTTGAGTTTGCCTATAATAGCGATCGCTATGTCCAGAGAAGCCATAAGGATCGCAACATGACAAAATTTGACTTCCTGTCGGATATCCAGAAATCATGGCATTACATGGATGTAGAGCAGGTATTAGCGGCTTTGGAGTCTTCGACAGAAGGTCTATCTTATGTGAATGCGCGGCAAAGATTGCGCTATCTAGGAGCAAACAAACTGCCGCGATCGCGTCCAATTAGTAAGATTTTATTACAGCCTTTACGAAATCCTTTAACTTATCTTCTATTAGGATCGGCAATTTGCCTGCAATGGAATGGAGCCGAAGGGTGGGCGCTGATTCTTATAGGTGGATTACATGGTGCAGTTGGACTTGGGATGTCATTATGGTCAATTAAAACCAGAGAAAAAGTTAGTCGCGATCGCCCTCAACGCCGTCAAAATGAACCGTCAAATTCGGTGATCGTCATCCGCGATCGCGAAGAAATGGAATTGCCATCACGCGACTTGGTGCTAGGTGATTTGTTAGTACTGAGAGAAGGCGATCGCCCCAATGTCGATTTACGAATTATTGAGACATCGGCAGACTTATTAGTAAATCAAACTAACTTGGGTGGTGAGGCAATTTGTCCTAAGCAAGCTAATTTTACATTTGAAGAAAAAACACCTGCTCTTGAATGCAGCAATATGATCTATGCAGGGACAGAAATCTCCACAGGAATAGTTAAGGGAATTGTAATCGCCACAGGACGCTCCACTCAAGAGCAGGTTGCCATTATTAAAGAGAAGCCGTTTTCGGGAATGCACTTCGAGCTGCGACAACTGCGTCAAGTCTGGATCGGGTTATTGATCTTAGTAACCACCAGCGCGATCGCCTTTGCATGGCAACGAGGAATTATAATCAACGCCATGACTACTGCTGCCTTGATTATCAGCACTTATCCTCAAAATCTTTTACGCATTGCAACTCAAGTGCAGTTATTTGGAATGCGAGACCTCGCTAAGCAACGACTATGGGTGCGGTTCCCTTCAGTTTTAGATACGATCGCCAAAGTGACAACGATTGTGCCGATTTTAGAATCAGATATGGTGCTGGATTTTGATGATTTGAGTCGGGGAAGTATCTCGTGGCGTGGACTAATCAGAACTTCAGACATACAGTCCTTTTCGCAAGTAATTGAGACTTATAGTTATTTTGATGCTCCCCAAGAGCGGATGCGGCAATGGCAAGGCGATCGCCGCATCCGCTCTGGTCAAAAATCTTTAAATGCGGTGGCAGTAATTGGTCATGATGTTGAAGACATCCCTCTTTTAAGATTAGCGGACGTAGGAATCTGCGATCGCACTTGTCGTAAGGAGCTACAAGACAGTTCCGAACTGATTTTACCAAAAGAAGATTTTCATTATGTAGCGATCGCCATTCTCGAAGGTCGTGCCACATTTGACCGATTACAGCGCATGGCGTTACTCACCTCGACAAGTTCCTTTACCTTAGCCGTGCTTACTCTAATGGATACCGCCGCAGGGTTCTCAATGCCGCCATTGCAATTGCTCTGGGTCGGTGCGATCGCGACACCCATTGTGGCGTTTCCATTGGTTCTAGAACCCACACATCAAAGCTTACTATTTCAACCCGCCCATCGCTTTCAAACGATGTTGCGCCCCAGCAATTACCTACGCATATTGCTAGCCGTCACCGCCACGATCACCGCTATCTCCATAGTCTTTTGGCTAAAATATCAAGGTCAAGCCGCGATGTTTTCTCAAGCACGATCGATGGCGTTTGTGACTCTTGGTTTTAGCCAAATTTTTCATGCTTGTGCGATCGCGCGTCAAAGTATGTTCAGTAACTTACCACTTCTATTTGGGATATTTTTTGTCGCTATCTTCCAAATTGCCTTTGTGCAGATACCCTGGTTTGGAGAAATCATGGCAACAGTTCCGCTAACTGGAGTCGAATGGATGATCGCCATTCTGAGCGCCACCGCTGTCTTTTGGGTGCAAGAGCTAATCAAGGCAGCGTAGTCCTTGCTATTATCTTGCTGTTATATTGTAGGCTTTAACTAAACTATAGACCGCTCAATAAACACATCCAAACACATTCAAGTACATCTAAATAAATGATCTTAAGGCTAAAGCATTTACCTAAACCTACTAAAAAAAGTGCTAAAAAAAGACTTTTGCAAACACCAATACGCCAATGGTGCTTTTTTGCTAGCTTGACGATGGCTCTGCTATCAGGATGTCAAGAGCAACCAAAAACAAGCCCCCCTATCACCCCAATCGCTACCGCCACAACAACAGCGACGACTAAAGACAAAGACCCAGATGGCATCTTAGAAAGGGTGAAAGCTCGTGGCAAGTTAATCTGTGGTGTAAACGGAAAATTAGCGGGATTTAGTTATGTTGATCAAAAAGGTGATTGGAGTGGCTTAGATGTGGACTATTGCAAAGCGATCGCGGCGGCAGTTTTGGGAGATGCTAAGGCTGTTGAGTTTAAGCCATTGCTAGCAAAGGATCGCTTTACATCTGTTCAAAATGGCGATGTTGATATTTTGATGCGAAACACAACTCGGACATTAACCCGTGATGTGATCCCAAATATTTCTTTTGCGCCGACAACTTTTTTTGATGGACAAGGGCTAATGGTTAGCATTGGCACAAGTTCAGCTTCGCCAAAAAGTACAGCTTCTCCTTCTGCTACTCCTAGCCCAACTGCCACACCTGAAGCTAAATCGGATAAGCAAACACCGAGAACTAATGAAGAACTAGCGATCGCCCTCAAAGACTTAGCAGGTAAAAAAATCTGTGTGGAGACTGGTCTAAATGCTTCCAATCTAGAATCTGCTTTTAAAGAAGCCAACATCGATATTACGACAATGGTTTTGCCTGATCTTGATAGTGTTTTGAAGGCTTATTCAAAAGGTGACTGCGAGGTTGCCTCTTCCGAAAAATCGCAACTAGCAGCTTGGAGAAGTAAGTTAGCGCGTCCTGTCGATCATAAAATTCTTGATGTCAGTTTCTCAAAGGAGCCGCTTAGTCCAGCGATCGTTGGGAATGATGATCATTGGCGTGATGTGGTAACTTGGGTCATTTATGCCACTTTTTATGCGGAAGAACTGGGAATTAATATGGATAATTACACAACTTTTAAAGACACTAAGAATCCTGAAATATCCAAGTTTCTCGGCACATCAGAATCATTAGGCATCGAGCTTGGTCTTGCGCCAGATTGGACAACTCAAATTCTCAAACAAGTTGGGAATTATAATGATATCTATAATCGCAATCTTGCAACCTTAGAGATTCCCCGAGGCTTAAATCGAACTTGGAAACAGGGCGGTTTGCTCTATTCGATGCCATTTAGATAATTAGGGATCACTTGGTATTTTCTGCCTTTAACAGGGCTTAACCAAGAGGACGTAAGTTAATGACTACGACTTAAGAATCTTAGGCAATACATAAATGTCATTTATTGTTTCAGCGATCGCGTCACTGGTCTCGATAGTTGTATTTTTCAGTAGTAAAAAATTAGTCGATAATCGGATTGCTCAACTGGCGATCAAGGCGATCGCGGGTTTAATTGCTGTGCTAGCCGCCTTTGTGGCTATTTCGCGTGTCGTTGTCGTCATTCCTGCAGGCAATGTTGGCGTAGAAGATTTTCAGGGCAAAGTTAGCGATCGCACTTTACCCGCAG
>JANXUJ010000095.1 GCA_025356295.1 Cyanobacteriota bacterium | reverse complement strand
GCATGATAACGTCTAAAATAGTTGAGGCAATCTAGATATCGTCTCAACGTGAATAAAATCCCTCCCTTCGATGTATCGCAGCAGTACCAACAAATCGGCGATCGCCTTAATCAGGCTGCTTTAGAAGTACTGGCTTCAGGGCAATACATTGGCGGAAAAGCTGTAAGCCAGTTTGAAGCTGAGTTTGCTAACTATATCGGTTCAGCACATGGTATTTCTTGTAACTCAGGTACTGATGCTCTGTACTTAGCTCTGAGAGCTTTAGATATTGGGGAGGGCGATGAAGTAATTACTCCACCATTTACATTCTTTGCTAGCGCTGAAACTGTCAGCATGACAGGTGCAAAACCAGTATTTGTCGATATTGAGGCGCATAGCTTTAATATTGATGTCAACTTGATCGAGGCTGCCATTAGCGATCGCACTAAAGCGATTATGCCCGTACATTTGTTTGGTCGCTCTGTGGATATGGCTAGTCTGACGGCGATCGCCAAAAAGCATAATCTCTATGTGATTGAAGACTGCGCTCAAGCTACAGGCGCAACTTTTAACGGTCAGAAAGTGGGAAATATTGGTGATATTGGCTGCTTTAGTTTTTATCCAACTAAAAATCTCGGTGGTTGTGGCGATGGTGGCATGATGACTACCAATAATCCTGAGGTTGCCGAGAAATTACGAATTTTGCGGGAACATGGTAGCCCCAAACGTTATTATCATGAATATCTCGGCATGAACTCGCGACTTGATTCACTTCAAGCCGCCCTATTGCAAGTGAAGCTGCCCTATCTTGATACATGGAATGCTCAACGCCGCGAAATTAGCGATCGCTATACGCATCTTCTCAAAGACGCAAATATTCCCAATCTAGTCTTTCCTCACCATTGTCCAGAGAGCGTATGGAATCAATATACAATCTGTATCGGTGAAGGTAAACGGAATCATGTCCAAAATCAATTGCGAGAACAAAATATCATTACGATGATTTATTATCCCTTGCCCTTACACTTGCAAGTAGTTTATGCCAGCTTAGGTTATAAAAAAGGTGATTTCCCAATTACAGAAGATATTTGCGATCGCGTTCTCTCATTGCCAATGTTCCCTGAACTCAGCGAAGAGCAGCAAGATCGAGTCATTAGTACTTTGCAAGAGATTTTATCAACCTAAAAATTAAACTAAAAATCAAGCTAAAAAACTTTCATCTATTTCTATTTGATTCCTATTTGATTTCTATTTGGCAAGGCTAATATGTGCTGATATGTTTAGTAAGCGATACACTAGAGATTACTATTGATTCATTATCGCTTTGAGCCAAATCTTTCCCAAATCTCTATATCTGCACATTCCATTTTGTAAGCGGCGTTGCTTTTATTGCGACTTCGCAATTACAACGGGTGGCGAAAATCTGAGACAGCAATATGTGGATGTGCTTTGTCAAGAGATATCGCTCACAGCGGCTCAGATACCACCTGTTACTGCATTGCAAACAATCTTTTTTGGCGGTGGTACGCCATCTTTGCTATCCGTAAAACAAGTCGCGCAGATACTAGAGACGATCGCTAAATACTTTGCGATCGCAACCGATGCTGATATCTCCCTCGAAGCAAACCCAGGGACGGTCAGTATTGAGAGCTTGCAAGGTTATAAAAGTTTAGGTATAAATCGGATCAGCCTCGGCGCACAAGCTTTTCAGCAAGATTTATTAGATGTATGTGGGCGTGGTCATAGCGTTGTCGAAATCTATGAAGCTGTGACAGCGATTAAAAATGCAGGATTTGAGAACTTTAGTTTGGATTTGATTTCAGGGCTTCCCAATCAATCGATGACTGATTGGCATGATTCTCTTAAAAGTGCAATCGCCTTACAGCCTAATCATCTATCTATTTATGATCTGACTATTGAAGAAGGAACTGCATTTAATAAACGCTATCAAGCAGGCGATACCCCATTACCTACAGAATCTAGCACAGTCGCAATGTATCTCGCTGCTCATGAGTTACTTCCATTGAGCGGATATGAGCATTATGAAATTTCTAACTATGCACAACCTGTCTATCAATCACGACATAATCTAACCTACTGGCACAATCAACCCTTTTATGGCATGGGTATGGGTGCGACTAGCTATATCGATCGTCAAAGAATTGATCGCCCTCAAAAAATGCGGATTTATCTTGATGCGATCGCCCAATGGCAAATAGAAGGAATTGGCTTCACAGCTCCTATTTTGACTGATAAAGAAGAACTGATCGATACTTTGTTGCAAGGCTTGAGATTGGCTGAGGGTTTGAGCTTAAATTATTTACAAAAAATCTATGGTAAAGGGTTGGGCGATCGCGCTATAAAATGTTTAGAAAAATATGTGGAGAGAGGTTGGGTGAAGTTTATAAATTCCCAAATAAACTCTCAAATGGATACACAAATATTCCTCACCGCTCCTGATGGCTGGCTATTTTCAGATGTGGTGATTGCCGATCTATACGAAAATCTCTAAAAAGTAGCTATAAAAAGCCTTGAAGCTGCGATCGCAAAGCTTGATAACTCAAATCACTAGGTTCAGAAATAGTTTCAATCATTAAACCAAGCGATCGCTGATTAGCAATCTTCTGATTAGCAGTAGTTTTATTAGCGAATGATTGCCATAGCACCCATCGGCTACCCGAGGGCAAATCAGTAAGGCGATCGCCACGATGGGAAAGCCAAATTATAGGCAAGTCGGGCAGATCATCGGGTACTTGCAAATTTGTTGATAAATTTGTTGAAATACTTGCTGCTGCTAAAGTTTCGAGTACAGTGCGATCGCCCTGCACGATCCCTGTTGCAGATGTCCAGAGCCGCACACTCAGATTCGATTTCTGAGCATAAAAATATAGCGAAGCTGCCGTCACCACCGCTTCCTCAAAGGCTTCCGATTGCCATCCTGAAGAAGTATCTAAAGCGATCGCCACCTCTTGGCCACCGAGCGTAACTTCCAACTCTCGCACCCGCAACTCCCCAAACTTGGCACTGCTGCGCCAATGGATTAATCGGGTTGGATCACCCCAGCGATAGGGGCGCAGAGTCTTGGTTAAACCTTCGGTCGCATTGTTGTAATTATGTTCATCACTATGTTTTCTCGGATTGTGATCTCGCCCCAATTGATCAACTAACGGACAGCGATCAAGAGTCAATACCGTTGGATAAACGATCGCCTTTTGCGTGGATGGACAAGCACGGCGACTGCGAAATAATCCTAAAGGACTGGCGGTCGCAATCTCAGTTGATTGAAACACAAACACACCTCGCTTAGTCGTTTTTGCTTCATAAGTCCAGCGATATTGTTGATGTGGCGCGATCAACTCGATCACGATTTCCTGCTGCATGATCGGCGAGAGATGCTCTGGCAAAATATCACGAACTTCCAGCAATCGTTTCTCCGTCCCACCGATATTCTGGATTGTCAAATCAACCCACAGATCATCACCCACACTCACAGGATCAAGTTGCGATCGCACCACCACCATCTCCGCCAGCAATCGCCGCGGCATCACCGCCCCCACAATCAACAGCGCAAAACTCACGCCACTAATCACATACAACCAACCCGAAAGAGTATTTGTCGCCGCCATAAAAAAGAACACTGTCAAAGCGGCAAACATTCCCCCGATAAATTCTGGCGTAGCCGATCGCCGTTCTAACCATCTCAAAAAACGCTTGCGCTTAGAAGTCCGCTTGGGTTGAGAATTCGGCTTAGAGTTATTTTGAGGGCGATCGCTTTCTGGCATATAAATCTCTAGCTTTCTATTATTTTGACATCTACTCTACCAAAACCTAGTCAGGCAAATCACGCTCCTAGATTTTGGCTTTTAATTACGCTGAGCTACTTAATGCTATGATGTGAAATCTGGATTCGGCTTTAGTGAAGAACAGTCACTAAAAGTAATGGGGAAAGTTTGGTGCAAATCCAACGCTGTCCCGCAGCTGTAATTTCAGTCCACTGAAAAAGTCAGAACGCCCACCGAATCCACATAAAGTTCTATGCAAAATTAATTACATATCTACATCTACGAGGTTATAGATGATGAACCAAACTTTCTTGAAATGGGTAACAGTTCCCATAATTCATTGTCCCTGTGATTTAAGTTTGCAAGCATGGAGAACTTTTGATGAAGCTTAAAGATAGCGATTGGCAAGGAAATTTTGGCTATTGGCAAAAAGGTTTTATCCATGCAAATCTAATGATGATCGGCTATTACGCATGGCAAGGCTTTTTACAAAGTGGTCGAGGTGTTGTAGTTTGTGATGTTGATCGCAAATGGACTAATCCGAAGAACACAGGTTTAGAGGTAATTCCATTTCAAGCTAAGTTTATCGCTGAACAAGAATTAATTAAATCGGTTCAGGATTTTTCGCTAGACAAAGACTTAATCTCTGTACTTGTGCAAGCAGTGGGAAAATATACACCATCACAAGAGATTGTCTTATTAATGAATCTCAATCAACAGATCGAAATCAATCTTTTCCAGAATCTAAACATCTTCCCTCCCGACTGTTACAAGCAAGTCAGCAGACGTTGGGAAGAGTTTCAACCCTGCTTAGAAACCCAACCCAAATAATCAAACACCATTCACACATCAGATTGTTATAGAGACTGGCGCAAAGCGCCAGTCTCTATAACAATCTGAGCAAAGCTAATATATGAACAATGTAACTCGCTACCAAAACGCTGCCCTGCAATACTATTTAGACCTCACAGGTTCTTCCTATTTGCATTATGGTTATTGGGAACCAATTCCCGTTGCTCCTGATGATTTAACGCCCGCAAAAATGCGTGTTGCTCAAGAAAATTATGCCACACATCTTCTATCTTTTATACCCACAGGTATTCATACGGTATTAGATGTCGGTTGTGGCAATGGCGGCAATGCCGAAACGATGATTGAGAATGGTCTCAAAGTCGAAGGACTAGCACCCGATCCTCTCCAACAAGCCAAGTTTTTAGAGCGTACAAAAGGTCAAGCTATCTTTCATGTAAATACGTTTCAAGAGTTTGTGGCGAATGCTCAAAAGCAGTCTTCATCTTCCAGTTATGACTTACTCTTATTCAGTGAGAGCAGTCAATATATGTCGCCAGAGCTAATAGCGGAAGGTTCATCCACGATCTTAAAGTCTGGGGGCTATGTGTTACTAGCTGATATGTTGCGAAAAAATCCTGAGTATCGAGAAGGGATGTTTTCTAATTGTCTCGTAAATGCTGATCTGCATAGAGAGATGGAAAAAGCTGGCTTTAAGCTGATTACCACTGAAGATATCTCCGCGCATATCGCTCCGACCCTCGATATTTGTGTGCAGAGTTTCCAAACTTTTGGTCTGTCCACGATCAAATATATCGCCACACTTGTAGCGATCGCTGTACCACCAATCTATGTAATCCTGCGTTACTTCTTGGGTAAATGGATCAAAAAATTAATTAATGAGGGGCTAGCTGCTTCAAGTCTATTCCACAAGCACTTATGCTACGAGATTCAGCTTTGGCAGCGCATCTAAGGTCATAAAAAACCCTACCGAAAGGTAGGGTCAAATAATCGTTTTTAATCGTGTTTACTTTGCCTTAAAGACTTTGATCGGAGACAGCCAAGGTTTAGAAATTACCAAGCCACCAAACTAAACCATGTCCTGTCGAAACTTCAAGGATTAACAACGAGACAAAGCCAATCATTGCTAGTCTGCCATTGAGCAGTTCTGCGTAAGCTGTAAAGCCAGCTCTATCAGTATCGTCAA
The DNA here is from genome assembly GCA_025356295.1 of Cyanobacteriota bacterium. Classification (GTDB taxonomy): domain Bacteria; phylum Cyanobacteriota; class Cyanobacteriia; order Pseudanabaenales; family Pseudanabaenaceae; genus Pseudanabaena. Next base: position 21,661 of record JANXUJ010000095.1, on the reverse strand, counting down.
GATACATCTTTGGTTCAGATGCGAAATTGTTAAGAACACCGCGTTCATCGACTGTATAGCTGCTCATTGGTTTGTCCTGTGTGTTTGTTCCTTATGTAAAGAAATATAACAAAGTATTTCGAGATGTGAATCTAGCTAAAGATAGGTATAAAGGCTTGGCTGTACCTATACAAAGAGGTAGTCAAAACCCAAATAACCCCAAAAGAGAGTCGCTGCATTGCAATGACTCTCTTTTGGAGTTGGTTAGAAAGTACTAGCTAATGCATTGACACAGCGATCGCATATATAAGGATGCTCAGCAGACTCACCAATATGAGTTGAGTAGTTCCAACAACGGGGACACTTTTCACCATCGGCTTTGACAACGACAATCTGTAAATCTGTGGCTTCACCTGTGAATTGAGCATCGGTGGGCAAGCTGTCCACAATCTCCGCTTGCGAGACAATAAATAGATAGCGCAACTCATCACCTAATGAGGCTAAGTAACCGCGTTGGTCTGCCTCAGCTACGACTAGCAATACCTTCGCTTCGAGGGGAGCGCCGATCGCTTTGCCATTACGCGCTAGTTCCAATACTTTATTTACTTCCGATCGTACTTCGCGAAGATATTCCCATTTGCCAGCTAGTTCGGGCTTGTACCATTCATCATGAGCCGTAAACCAACCTGATTGGAATACCGACTTTTGAGGTACGGGATAGGGCATATGTTGCCAGATATCCTCGGCAGTGTGAGAGAGGACGGGGGCGATCGCTTTGGTAATCATTTCTAAGCAATACATCAAAACCGTCTGGCAACTGCGGCGGCGTGGCGCATTAGGTGAACTAATATATAGACGATCTTTAGCGATGTCTAAATAGAAGTTGGATAAATCTACTGTGCAGAAATTTTGGATGGTTTGGAAGAAGCGCGAAAACTGAAAGTTATCGTAAGCATCAGTGATATCTCTGCTTACTTCAGCGAGACGATGCAAGATATAGCGATCGCTTTCTGGCAAATCTGCATAGGCGACAATATCTTTTGCTGGATCGAAGTCAAAGAGATTACTGAGCAGGAATCTGGCGGTGTTGCGAAGCTTCCGCGACACATCCGACATTTGCGCCAAGATTGTCTTCCCAATCGGCACATCACCGTTATAGTCCACACTCGCCGCCCAGATACGGATTACATCAGCACCATAGGGAGGCTCTTTCTTCTGGTCTTTGCCACCATTGATCACAATCATCGGATCAACGATGTTACCCAGCGATTTGCTCATCTTCTGTCCCTTTTCATCTAGCACAAATCCATGAGTTAGCACTGTCTTGTACGGTGCATAGCCATTGGTCGCCACGCTAGTAAGGAGCGAAGATTGGAACCAGCCACGATGTTGATCAGAGCCTTCAAGATACATATCTGCGGGATAGTTGAGCGCATAGGGAACGAGTTTAGAGTCATGACTTTCACCGCCCAAAACTGCCGCCCATGAGGAACCAGAGTCAAACCAGACATCCATCGTGTCTGTACCTTTGCGATACTTGCGTCCACTGTTGCGATAGGTTTCTGGCAGCAATTCATCAACTTCTCTTTCCCACCAGACATCAGAACCATGTTCACGAATCAGGGCTTGAATATGAGCGACAGTTTCTTCGGTCAGCAAAGGCTCATTGGACTCTTCGTCATAAAATACAGGGATCGGCACGCCCCATGTACGCTGACGGGAAATACACCAATCTGATCGCTCTTGCACCATTGAAGTAATCCGATTCTCACCGATCGCAGGAATCCAGTTTACTTCTTTAATTGATTTTAACGCTTCTTCACGGAAACCATCAACGGAGGCGAACCATTGCTCAGTGGCGCGAACAATCACAGGTTTCTTCGTACGCCAATCATAAGGATATTTATGATTGTAGGCTTCTTCTTTAACCAAAGTTCCATTCGCCGTTAAGATATCCACAACCTTAGCATTTCCTTCTTTGAGAACGCTCAAACCTGCTAATTCTTCGCCCGCATCTTCATTAAAAATTCCGCGATCATCCACTAGCGAAATCATTCCCAAATTATATTTTTTGCCAACGATAAAATCATCATGACCATGATTGGGCGCAGTATGTACTAAGCCAGTACCCGACTCAGCAGTGACATGATCTCCTAAGACAATCGGACTAGGGCGATCGCTAATTGGATGTTTGGTAATCGTATGTTCAAGCACATCACCTTTAAATGTATATTTAACCTCCAGAGCTTGCTCAAAAGTTGCTGCTAGCTTTGCAACTAATTCTGTTGCCACGATATAGTTTGTATCGCCAGATGCGACAATGCTATAACTCAGCGAGGGATTGGCACTAATTCCTAAGTTAGCAGGAATAGTCCAAGGAGTTGTTGTCCAGATTACCGCGTGAAGATTTGATAGATCAGCGATCGCCCCAAAAATTGATTTTAACTTCTCGCTAGGCTTTGTTACAGGAAAAGCAACATAGATACTGCGAGAAATATGATTTTCTGGATATTCTAGTTCCGCTTCGGCAAGAGCCGTATGCGAACTCGGCGACCAATATACAGGTCTGAGTCCGCGATAGATATATCCCTTCAGAGCCATTTTCCCAAATACACCAAGTTGAGCCGCCTCATATTCAGGCTTGAGAGTGTAATAGGCGTTCTCATAGTCACCCCAAATCCCCCAACGCTTAAAACCTGTTGCTTGTTCATTAATCGTTTGCAATGCAAATTCTTTCGCCCGTTTCCGCAATTGCAAAGGTGTCAGATTGGCGCGTTCCTCCGCCTTCATATTCTGCAAAACTTTAAGCTCAATTGGCAGTCCATGACAGTCCCAACCCAGCACATAGCGCGCTTTACGATCACGCAAAAGTTGATAGCGATTAATAATATCCTTGAGTACCTTGTTTAGCGCATGACCCATATGCAGAGTTCCGTTGGCATATGGAGGACCATCATGGAGCGTAAATACATCACCTTTATTATCGCGGCTCAAATTTTCATAGATGCTCTGCTCCTGCCAAAACTTTTGAATCTCTGGCTCTTTGGTGATCGCATTAGCCCGCATTGAAAAGTCCGTTTGCGGCAAGTTAACGGTGTCTTTGTATTCGGACTGTTCAAGATTTTTCGGTGCGGGATTCTCAGGATTAGCTTTAGGAGCAGATGTCATCGTTCTAGACTTGTCAAGTTTTGCAAATGTTCAAAACTTATTCTAGCATTTTTCCTTGTAAAGCCCAAAAAGGCGATCGCCCTGAAATTCCTATGCAAAAGATTTTAGCTAACAAGCGGGAAGCCCCGCACTCTATCCGTTTACAGGAATCCCGTCACTCGATGGAGTTCAATACTCCTGAGATTGACAGTTTCCTTATCAATTCTCGTAGAAGTTCGCTTTGCTGCCTCTTTTTTATGCCGCAATACTTTTTAAAATGTTCCAATTCTTCATCTGTAACTCGAAAATTAATTTGATTCATTAGTTTTACTGAATTTCTTACTTTGCAGTATGAGCTTGTCGCAGCTTAAGATTTTGTAGTGATCGTCCCCTCACCACCCACAAAAAATGATCGCCTCTAGAGCATCTTGAAAATCCAAGCGATCTTTAAGAAACTAGCGATCGCTATTGTAGTCTTTGTTATGTTAACTGCGGTTTCGCTTCCATAGGCGATTGCCGATAAAAATAGCGATCGCAATTAGAATACCAAAAACAACAACCTTAGTAATAACATCAATATAATCCTCAACCAACTTCCACTTTGCACCCAAAAAATAACCCGCATAAGTTAATAGAGTCACCCAGCCAATCGTGCCAATTGTGGAATAGATGAAGAAGGGAATCAGTGGCATTTTGGTAATGCCTGCGGGGATAGAAATTAGCGTGCGGATACCTGGAACCATCCGACCGAGTAAAACGGCGGTATAACCATATTTCTCAAACCAATTTACTGACTTATCGATATCTTTACCCGAAATGCCAATCCACTTGCCATAGCGATCTGCCAACGATTCCAATCGCTGCTGTCCTAACAACAATCCTGCGTAGTACCAAGGAATTGCACCCAAAATAGTGCCGATCACTCCAGCTGCGATCGCGGGAATCACTTGAATTTGGGTATTTGGAAAAGTCGCTGTATATCCCGCAAGGGGCATAATCAACTCCGAAGGAATCGGTGGAAAAAGGTTTTCTAAAAACATCAGCAACCCAATCCCTGGATAGCCGAGGGAGTTCATCGTGTTAGTAATCCAGTCTTGCATTGTGTTTTTACTAATTGTATAAATTACTTAATCAATTCCTTTGCATAGCTCTGAATCTCACCGATCGCAAATACTGCATCAAACTTTAATCCCTCCTTTGCATAAAGCGCCGCCCCGCCCTGCTCGCGATCGACTAGCGTTAATACATGAGTTACCGTATAACCCGCATCGCGCAACTTTTCGACTGCAAATAAAGCCGATTGACCAGTCGTGACGACATCTTCTAGCACGACTACATTTGTATTTGGTGCAAGCTCTGGTCCCTCGATCCATGCCGCTGTGCCATGCCCTTTTGGTTGCTTACGAATAATCAAGGCGGGAATTGGTTGATTTTCATAAGCCGACACTACACTCACGGCGCTCACGATTGGATCAGCCCCCAAAGTCAATCCTGCTACAGCCCCCGTCCCTTCTGGCAACATTGACAATAAAACTTGTCCAGTCCATAGCCCACCAAACGGATGTAGGGTTACCAATTTACCATTGATGTAATAGGTACTTTTTTGTCCAGAAGATAATGTAAAGTCGCCACTTTTGTAAGCAAGGCGACAAAACAGGTTTAATAACTTTTCGCGATTTGCATGTTCCATAGCTTTGATTCTGTTTGATTTTGATTTTGATTGTATGAGTAGTTCAGCATGAGTAACCTTAAAATCTGGAAGCGTAGGTCGCCCGCATAGCGGACGACCTACGCTCTAGTTTTGGTTTTTAATTCTGAGTTACTTAAATATTTTTTAAGTTTACAAGAAGTAGAGACTCTCTACTTCTTGTGTAATATCTTGGGCTATATCTGCTACATTAGTCAGCGTCCAACCGTGAGGATGTGTATTTATATGCGTACTAGGTTCTCTTGGCTCGCCTCGTCACTGGTTGCAGCATCAACGCTGTTAGCTAGTGGTGCAGCTTTTGCCGATCCCCTACTTACCGATCAAGATCAATTTCCTCGAAACTTTCCTGCTACCTATCCACAGGTACAGAACAAAGTCTTGGATATGACAGCTGATCCTAATTTGCCTAATCCCTTTATTCAAACAGCATTTAGGGATCAATGGATTGAACGTCAAGCAACTTCTTTACGCGCAATTCATCGAGAAATGATGGACTTGCAAACTCTTAGCGATGCGACTATTCGCACGCGTGATTTGCCAAGTTCTTATTGTTCCTCTTTGCTTGCCGAAGGATTTAATGCTTGTGCGGCTCCTGAAGAGCCTGCACCTGCGGTTCCTATGCCTAGATATGAACCAACACCAGCAGCGCGACCTGTTCCTGCCTTGTGGTAAGCGGTTAAATTACCCTAGCTAAATTTTTTGTGTTGAGCTTAATAAAAATAAAAAAGAAGAAACGCAAAGCGTTTCTTCTTTTTTATTGAGAGTTATGTGATCACAGTGGGGCGATCGCGTCCTATTAATGTTTTGATCTGCGCGATTTGATCCGCGATCGCAATTAGTTCCTTGAGAGCTTCTTGAGGATCGAGTGCATGTCTAGCAATATTTGGTTCGTAGCTCTCGACATAGAGGCGGAGCGTTGCACCCTCAGTACCCGTTCCTGACAGACGGAATACAATTCGCGAGTCGTCGGTAAAGCCGATACGGAGTCCTTGATTATTGCTAACGCTGCCATCGACAGGATCGGTGTAGCTAAAGTCGTCACAGAATGCGACTTCGTAAGAACCAAATTTCTGACCTGCTAAATTCGTCTGTTTTTGACGAAGATTGTTCATCAGCGTATTGGCGCGATCGCTTTCGACATTTTCATAATCATGACGAGAATAGAAATTGCGTCCGTAGAGTTGCCAATGTTCTTTGACGATCGCTTCCACTGACTGCTGACGCGCGGCGAGGACATTTAGCCAAAACAGTACAGCCCAAAGTCCATCTTTTTCGCGCACATGATTAGAACCTGTGCCGAAGCTCTCTTCACCGCAAAGAGTTGCTTTGCCAGCATCTAGCAAATTGCCAAAAAACTTCCAACCTGTGGGAGTTTCATAGCACTCGATCCCTAACCTTGCTGCTACGCGATCGGGCGCTTGGCTAGTCGGCATAGAGCGGGCAATCCCCGCCAGTCCACCTTTGTAAGCAGGGACAAGGTGAGCATTAGCCGCGAGAATCGCTAAGCTATCGCTGGGAGTAACAAAAAATTTGCGTCCTAAGATCATGTTGCGATCGCCATCGCCATCAGAGGCTGCCCCAAAATCTGGAGCATTCTCACTGTAGAGAACATCTACGAGATCATGAGCATAAACGAGGTTTGGGTCAGGATGCCCACCACCAAAATCTTCAAGAGGAATACAGTTTTGCAAAGAGCTGACAGACGCGCCTAGTCGATTCACAAAAATCTCTTGAGCATAGGAGCCAGTCACCGCGTGCATTCCATCAAAGCACATCCGAAAACCTATCGAAGCAAGTAATGTTTTGATGCGCTCAAAGTCAAATAGCGATTCCATCAGTTCTGCATAGTCAGCAACTGAGTCGATTACCGCGATCGTGGTGTTTTCTAGCTGAGTTTCACCGATTCGATCAAGATCAAAGTCAGCAGCTTCGAGGATTTTGTACTCGTTGATCGTCTTGCTGACCTTATAGATTGCGTCAGTGATTTTTTCAGGAGCAGGGCCCCCATTACCCGTATTGTATTTGATGCCAAAGTCGCCATCTTTGCCCGCAGGGTTATGGCTGGCGGAGAGAATAATGCCACCAAAAGCACTGTGTTTACGAATAATGCATGATGCTGCTGGTGTTGATAAGATGCCGCCACAGCCAACTAAGATTTTGCCAAAACCATTAGCCGCTGCCATTTTGATGATCACTTGGATCGCATGACGGTTGTAATAGCGTCCATCGCCGCCGACTACAAGAGTTTGCCCTTGAAACCCTTCAAGGCTATCAAATATTGATTGAACGAAATTTTCGAGATAGTTAGCAGCCTGAAAAACGGTAACTTTTTTCCTAAGCCCAGAAGTACCAGGCTTCTGATCTGAGAAAGGCGATGTGGGAACGACTTTTAAAAATTTCACTGGGTTTTAATACAGCGCCTTGCGCTGTATGTGTTTGGACTTGCATTAATTTTACGAGACATTGGCTAGCTACTCCCTTGCTAGCGAATAATTAGTGATGCGCGGCTTCGCCGCGCATCACTAATTATTCGCTTTAATATTGCCTATCCTTTTAGCGGCAAGGGCGTTGTTAAGCGGTCAGTGCAAAAGATTTCCAAGGGAGATCGCTTTTGCCATGCAAAAGTAAATCTCTCGTAATTTCGGCAGTTACAGGAGCCATCATCACGCCATTGCGATAATGTCCTGTGGCGATCAAAATATGCGGATGCTCTGGCACAAAACCGAGAATCGGTGCTTGAAATCCATCTGGTCTGGGGCGATCGCCTGCCCATGTTTCTAAAACTTTAGCCTGATTAAAACTCGGACACCAAGCGATCGCCTGTTCTAGTAATAACGACACATTTGCTTCGCGTGGCAGTTCAGTTGGCTCAAATTCGATCGTTGCACCGAGCCAATAACGATCATTACCTAATGGCACGATATTAATATCGGAGTGATCCTCATTTTCAGCATTAATGATAGTTTGCAGATTTAGGTTAGGAACTTGGACTAGCAAAGCTTGACCGCCCACAGGTTGCAAGATATCTTGCGATCTATTTTTTAAGAATGGAGCTAAAAGAGCGTTAGCGCCTAAACCTGAAGTGATCACAATGCGATCGCTGGTTAAATCTTCTAAATTTTTAACGGGCGCATTCCACATAAACTTCACCCCATTTTGAGTCGCTGCTTCGACTAGCGCATGGACTAACTGAGTCGGATGCACCGCGCGATCGCATGGACTTAGTAAGCCGCCATCAGTCTGCCATAGAAGAAATTGGGCGGTGATTTGGGCTTGATCAAGCCATTGCAAGACAAAACCCTGTTCTTGGCGAATCTCGATGAGCGATCGCGCTTTACTTTTGCCTTCAGGCGATCGATATAAACTCAAAATTCCGTTGCGGTTATAGAGAATATCGCGATTTGTCTGGGCAATTAACTCAGAAATCAGGCGATCGTATTTGCTCAAACTCGCCAAACGCAACTTGACTAAAGGACCCTTCGCCTTCGAGCTACAAGCCGCCATCAGTACTCCTAACGCCGTCCCCGTTGCCCCCATTGCAGGTTGCGACTTTGCCTCCAGAACCGTCACATTTAACTCATATTTGCTTAATTCACATTTACTTAATTCATAAGCGATCATTGCCCCGATCACACCGCAGCCAACAATAGTGACAGTCGTCATCATTTAACTCAAAAAATATCAGGGACGCAAAGCGACTATCTTAACTCTGTCAGCTTGACTCTATTGGCTTGTTGAACATGGGCTTGTTGAACGCTTATTCGCAATTTTAGAAAGTCAGTGCTAGACTTTTTGAGAATAAATTAAGTTAAACCCGTGATTACGCTCAACTTGCTGCATCCTTTCGAAGCTGTTGCTATCCAAACATGGAAATTTGAATCTGAGCCTGTAATTCGGATTGGGCGTTCTGGTGACAATGACGTGATCCTGTATAGCTCTGTTGTCTCGCGTTATCATGTTGAGTTACATCGCCATCCTTTGCATTGGGAAGTCGTAAATATTGGCGCAAATGGCACATACATCGAAGATAAGCAAATTGAGAAAGAGCGCGTTCAAAATGGCTTGACGATTCGGCTTGCCACCACGGGACCAAAATTACAAATTTTGCTAGATAGCTCCAAGTCCCTGACTCCATCGAAGCGTCAGCTGATCGCTAGACCTGAAACATCAGACAAGCCAACCGATGTTCGCCCAACCTTCATGCCACGCAAGTAAGTTTGGTATCTACATATTTCGCGATCGCATTAAGGCGACGATATCGTAATATTATAGACTTGGCATAAGTTGGCATTTGTCAACGATGTTTTTTGGTCTCTAGGCATATTTAGCCTAGGAATATTTAATCTAGGCATATTTAATAATGAAGGTCACTCTAGAGAAGCTTCCCGCTAGTCAAATTAGTTTTGACATCCAAGTTGAAGGGGCAAAGTCTCAAGCAATATACGATCGCATTGTCAAAGACTTGACAAAGACGATGCAAGTCCCGGGTTTTCGCAAAGGCAAAGCGCCCACACAACTTGTACTTAGACAAGTCGGCAGTCAGCGACTCAAAGTTAATGTACTCGAAGAGTTGCTAGAAAAAACTCTAAATGAAGCCCTTGCGGAAAATAAAGAAGTCAAAGATAAAGCTCTGGGCGGATTCCAACTGATCACCGATATGGACACTCTTGTCCTCACCTTCACCCCTGGTCAAGAGCTATCTTTTAAAGCGGCAATCGATGTTGAACCAGATGTCACCCTCAACAAATATCAGGGCTTTAGCGTCCAAGCCGAAGAAATCAAGCCAGACTTGACTGAAGTTGAGCGCTCATTGCGTGAATTTCAAGTCCGCAAATCTACACTCGTACCTGTTGAAGATCGCCATGTGCAGCTAGAAGATGTAGTCACAGTCGATCTCAAAGTCCTTGATCGCGCCACAGGTGAAGAATTACCTGATGCAGGCGAAGAAGACTTTCAGCTAGATGTCGATGAAAAAGCATTTATCCCTGAAGTCGTCAGGGCGATAATTGGTGCAGCGATCGATGATGTTGTCGAAATTGACTCGATTTTTCCTGAAGAATATTATCCCGAAGAATATGTCGGTAAGGAAGTCAAATATGTAGTCACGATCAAGTCGCTTAAAGGACGAGAGCTGCCTCCCCTTGATGATGAATTTGCTCAATCGATCAGCGACAAACCCACGATCGCTGAACTACGAGAAATGCTCGAAAAGCGCGTCATCGATGAAGCCGCATCCAAGACTCAAGCCAATAAAGAACGCGCCGTTCTTGATGCTCTCACCGCTGAGCTCGAAGTTGACTTGCCTGTTAGTCTCATGCAGCAAGAACTTGACTACTTAGTCAGACAACAAGCTAGCTACCTCGAAGAGCGTATCGATCCTGCGATGGCAAAACAACTCTTTACCAAAGAATTGGTCGAAGAAATGCGCCGCCTGAATATGCCTGAAGCGATCAATCGCCTCAGACGCAAAGTTGCCCTCGATGAGATCGTCAAGTGCGAGAACCTAACTATCGAAGAAGCGGCGTTAAAAGAAAGAGTTGCTAACACTCTCGCCGCCTTGAACGACAATAAAATCGATCCTCGTCGCCTAGCTAGCCTAATTAGCGAAGAGATGCTAACCGAAAAAGCTGTGGCATGGGTCATCGAAAAATCCAGTATCGAGCTAGTTGAAGCTGGCTCGTTGAAGCCTCAAGAAGTGACTCCTGAGATCGCCGCCGCCGACTCAACTGTCGATGTCTCATCTGAATCTGCTGAATAAAATTAGAAGAATAAAACTCGCTATGCGAGTTTTATTCTTCTAATTTTTAGATCGCGTAAAGTCGCCCGAACTTACCCGAACTCATCAGACTTACTTTTTTGAGGCATAATGGCTCTCGGATAGGTATGGTTAACTACAAGCTTTCTTAGGCATCAAAATCATGGCGAACTCACAAGACATGTTCTCTTTGTCAAGTCAATTAGCAGCAAATCATCTAGCGATCGCTTCGACCCAAAATCAAGTCGTACCGATGGTAGTTGAGCAATCTGGCAAAGGCGAAAGAGCATTTGATATCTTCTCACGCTTACTTCGCGAGCGGATTGTATTCTTAGGTTCGCAAGTAGATGACACCACCTCGAACTTAATCATGTCGCAGCTTTTGTTTTTAGAAGCTGAAGACCCCGAAAAAGATATTTATCTCTACATCAATTCCCCAGGTGGTTCAGTTTACGCGGGCATGGCAATTCTCGATACTATGAACCATGTCCGTCCCGATGTCTGCACCATTTGTATGGGTTTAGCAGCTAGCATGGGAGCATTCCTGCTATCAGCTGGTGCTAAGGGCAAGCGGATGTCTTTGCCGAATGCACGGATCATGATTCATCAGCCGCTTGGTGGCGCTCAGGGGCAAGCTGTCGATATCGAGATTCAAGCGCGTGAGATTTTGTATATCAAGCGATCGCTCAACGAGATGTTAGCCGAGCAAACAGGCAAGCCAATTGAACAGATCGAGGAAGATACCGAACGCGATTTCTTCATGTCTCCCGCAGAGGCTCAACAATATGGTCTAATTGATCGAGTTTTAACTAATTCCAAAAGTCTTCAGCCATCGGTTTTATCCCTCGTTTAGCGATCGCCTAATATCCCTGCCCGTAAGATTCCTGAGTATTAACCCATTGAGATAGCTTATGCCCAGTAAATATGACTCTCATCTTAAATGTTCATTCTGTGGTAAATCGCAGGAGCAGGTACGCAAGTTAATTGCGGGACCTGGGGTATACATTTGTGATGAGTGTGTAGATTTATGTAACGAGATACTTGATGAAGAGTTGTTTAATAGCGCTCCACCTCAAGCCGCTCCACGCAAAGACCCTGCCAACGATAAGCGTAAAACCAAAACTGCGGCAAATCTCAACCTCAGTCAGATTCCTAAACCGCGTGATATCAAGCGTTATTTAGACGAAAACGTAGTTGGTCAAGATGAAGCTAAAAAAGTCTTATCTGTGGCTGTCTATAATCACTACAAGCGGTTGAGCTTCATTGAATCATCGGCAAAAAATCCGACTGAAGACGGGATCGAACTTCAGAAATCGAATATATTGCTGATTGGTCCTACGGGTTGTGGTAAGACACTCTTGGCGCAAACCTTAGCCGAAATGCTCGATGTGCCTTTTGCAGTTGCTGATGCCACGACCCTGACTGAGGCGGGCTATGTTGGTGAAGATGTCGAAAATATTTTACTGCGACTATTACAGGTTGCTGATCTTGATGTTGAGGAGGCACAACGCGGCATTATTTACATCGATGAAATCGATAAGATTGCGCGTAAGGGTGAAAACACGTCAATTACGCGTGACGTGTCAGGGGAAGGCGTGCAGCAAGCATTACTAAAAATGCTCGAAGGGACGATCGCTAATGTGCCGCCTCAAGGTGGTCGCAAGCATCCTTATCAAGACTGTATCCAAATTGATACCAAAAATATTTTGTTTATCTGCGGTGGTGCATTTGGGGGACTCGAAAAGTCAATCGAGCAGCGGATTGGCAAAAAATCGATGGGCTTTGTGCAGCAAGGTGAGGCGATGCCGCGTGAAAAGCGCACTGCCGAGATACTCAAAAACGTGCAGCCTGATGATCTGGTCAAGTTTGGGATGATTCCCGAATTTATCGGTCGCGTGCCTGTGATGGCAGTGGTCGATCCTCTAGACGAAAAAACCTTAGTCGCCATCTTGACTGAGCCGCGCAGCGCTCTGATCAAGCAGTATCAAAAGCTTTTGAAAATGGATAATGTCCAGCTGGAGTTTCAGCCTGATGCAGTTCAGGCGATCGCCAAAGAAGCCTATCGCCGTAAAACAGGAGCGCGGGCTTTGCGTGGCATCGTTGAGCAGTTAATGCTAGACATGATGTACGAGTTGCCTTCGCGCAAGGATGTGACCAAATGCTTGATTACTCGCGATATGGTCGAGAAACTATCTACAGCCGAGATTTTGCAACATCCTGCATCACTACCTAAACCTGAATCAGCATAAACAAATAAATAAACAAACAAAAGATAAAGGCTTGCGATCGTGAGTCTTTTTTGTTAAATATAGGACTTAATGAAATTGTGTAAAAATTGTGAAATATTCACCTAGCACTGACTACATTAGTTTTTTACCTCGCCTTAGAGAAGGCGATCGCGTGACCTATGACGGCACTAATTGGGAGATTAGAGACTTCAGCACCTATGATGATGCGAATGGCTATGAGATGATGGAATGGCTGATTCAGTCAAGTCATAAAAGCCATTACCTATTGCGCGAAGTTGATCCTGAACAGCCTGAAACGAAGATTAATTGGTATTTGTCAGAAGAGATCAAGGTCGATTGCGTGTCGGGTGAGCGTGTTGGGGACAATATGCAATTTGTGTTGTGGGATGCGATGAAAGGCAATCGGGAACCCTATCCAAAGTTACGAGCTTTGGGAAGACTTTATTATTTTGAATCTCAAACAGAAGGAACTTATAAAGGTGAGGATGGGAGCGAATCTCGCAAAACATGGGACTATTGGGATGAAGAACATGTCTGGAATCTAGCAATCGAGGCTTGGCAAAATCGCGAACTTCATGTTTACTCCACTCAAAAAGTTAGTCCTGAAGACTTTGCGATCGCCGAAAAATCTGATCAGTCTGAGAAGCTTGTTGAGATAAATACCTCAAAAAGCCTCTCTAAAAATCACTCAAAGAAGAGCGATCGCACTTGGCAATGGGTCTGTGCGTGGGGATTGGTGGTTGCAGGCGTCATTTTGATGATGTCTGGAGATTGGTAAGTCATGTCTATTTCTTTATTTGTGGAAGAGCAGTCAAATGGAGATACGCGCGAAATTGCATTCTACATTAATGGAGAATTGCAATTTCATACTGCTGATGAAGCGATCTATCATGAGTATTTGACTATTCCAGCGATCGCTTTAGCGGCTCAGAGATTCCCTAATCAAGCTTTGCGAGTTCTAGTTTGTGGCGGTGGGGATGGTCTGGCGGTGCGCGATATTTTGAGATATTCACAGGTTAATCAAATCAATTTGGTGGATTACTCTCAAGAAGTTATTGATCTGGGTCAGCAAGTTTTTGCCCCATTTAATCACGAGAGTTTATCTAATTCTAAAGTTGCTATTCATATTCAGGAAGCTTTTGGGTTCTTGAATAAATTTACCCAAGATTTAGGAAAAAATTTATTGAATGAGAGCGATCGCCGATATCATGCGATTATTTGTGACTTTACCTATCCTGCTTCTATTGCGGAAACTCAAATATATGCATGGGAATGGTTTGTTTTACTCAAGCAAGCGCTAGTTCCATCAGGGATTATTGCCACAAATGCTGTTTCTCCTGATCGCAATACGCTGGCTTTTTGGTGCATTCATCAAACAATCCAAGCCGCAGGTTTAGATGTGAAGCCGCTGCAAGTACATATTCCTTCTTTTGTGAATCATGATTATGGGAATTGGGGGTTTTTGCTGGCTTCAGAAACGGCGATCGCTCATTCTGAGATTGAATCTCTGGATTTGCCATCAGGGTTACGCGCATTGAGTTTAGAGGCTTTATTAGAAGCATTTATTATTGATCAGGCGATCGCGCAAGTGAGAGACTCGGTAATTATTCACAAAAAAGATTCTTCTCAATTATTTTTCTATTTGCTAAATCGTGGAAATCACGATTATTTGCAAGAGCAAGCGATCTCTACTACTCAAGCTAGCGATCCGATGAATTTAGATAACTTAGCAAGAGCTTGGCTAAAGCAGCTTGAGTCAAACCCTGATGCTCTATTAATCCCTGCCCAACATCATTCACATACACCGCAAATCTCTCAAGAATGGCTAGGACGAGTTAAGCAATTACTCAATCAAATTGATTTGCCGCACCTAATTGCAAAATTATTAGAGCGATCGCAAGAGTTGCCGCGCGAAGTTGCCGATGATTTACGCGAATTTCAAACTAAATTAACTAACTTTCAGCAGCAACTCTCCCAGCAAAATTCTCAACAAGATTCTAGTCAAGCAATCTATCTCAATGACTCAAATAAACCTTCCTTCAGCCTAACTACTGCCAAAGTAATCGCCATTCTTGCGTTAACTTTGTTAGTCGCCAACTTAGCGGCTCCTGATGCGGTGTTTGCGAAGGGATCGACTGTATTTGGCAGCTCAGTCGATGGAGATGGAATTGGCTTAGGTTTTATCGGATTGATGATGACTATGGGCGGTGTCTATTGGTTAATTAATCTAGCGAATAACCCCAAAAAGAAGTGATTCTTAAAGAGCTATCAACTAGCGATCGCCTTGCATGGGATGAACTTACTAAATCATTAGATCATGGCTGCTTTATGCAGTCATGGGTCTGGGCAGATTTTCGAGAACTCGATGGCTATCAAACTTTTCGCTATGGCTTATTTAATGAGATTAATCAACTAATTGGCGGTTGTATTTTCTATTTCTATCCCCAACCTAGCGCTGCAAATATAATTTTTGCCCCTGCTGCGCCAATTTTATGGCAAGGCTATGAGATAGAAGGAATGAAATTATTGCTGGCTGAAGCAGAATTGCTGGCTAAAAGTATTAATCAAAGGGGTGTTAACCATACGGGTGGAGCGATTGCTTTACGCATTGAGCCATTGCTATTCGCTAAACCCGTATGGATGGGACAAGATTTTCGGCGATCGCCTGCTGACTTGCTGCCTTCAGAGACGCTCTGGATCGACTTACAACAAACTGAAGCAGAACTACTCGCAAATCTGCATTCTAAAGGACGTTATAACTTGCGTCTAAGCTGGCGACATGGGGTTGAAACTAGCTTTACAAGTGATGATAAAGCAATTCCATTTTTCTATGATCTATTGTATGCGACAGCAGAACGACAAAGTTTTTTAATTGAACCTTATGGATTTTTTATCAAGCTCTGCCAAATTCTATTTCGTAAAGGGATTGCTGAAATTGGTTTTGCGAAATATAACGGTGAAAATTTAGCGGCGATTTTATTGATTTATTGGGGCGATCGCTGTACCTATCTCTATGGTGGACGCAGCGATCGCGATCGGCAAGTTATGCCTACTTATGCATTACATTGGGAAGCTATGCAACGCGCTAAACAGCGTGGTTGTAAGATTTATGACTTCTACGGCTACAGTGACGACCCAAATCACAGTTATTATAAATTCTCGCGATTTAAACGTCAATTTGGTGGCAAAGTAATTAAAACTATTGGCGCTCACGATTATTTCTTTTACGATCGCCTAGTTGATACGATCATTCGCCTATTGCAATAGTATTATAATCATAATTATGAATACAGATATTCGTTGGAAACAAAGACTTGCTAATTACAAAAAAGCATTAGCACAGTTAACTAAGTTTATTGACAAAGGCAATCTTAATGAACTGGAAGAGCAAGGACTAATTCAAGCTTTTGAATATACTCATGAATTAGCATGGAACTTATTAAAAGATTATCTGCAAGATCAAGGAACTCAAAATATTAATGGCTCTAAGGATGCGGTAAGGGCGGCTTTTAAAGTGGGTTTAATCGAAGATGGTGAAAGTTGGATGGATATGATCACAGATCGTAATCGAACCAGCCACACTTATAATCAATCTACGGCTGAGGAGATTGCTATTAACATTATCACGAGATTCTTTGGTTTGTTTGTAATGTTACGCGAAAGAATGCAGGATATAAGTAATGATACAAACTGAAAAAGAAATGATGCGATTTGGACTAAAGGAATCGACAATCGATAAGATTATTTCTGTGTTTGTGAAATATCCCAAAATTGAAAAGATATTGTTATATGGTTCACGCGCTAGGGGTAACTATCGTAATGGCTCAGATATCGATTTGACTTTAATTGGTGAATATCTCAATTATTCACAGTTAGGTGGTATTGAATCAGATATTGATGACTTATTTTTACCTTATTCTTTTGATATATCAATTTTCAAGGATATTGATAATGCTGATTTGATTGATCATATCAATCGTATCGGTGTTGTTATTTACGAGAAAGATTTAAAATCTATAAATCAATAAAAAAATATGAGTTCTAATGCGGGATATTATTCTTAGCAAGATGCAAGCGCCACCAAGCATCACCAACTCGCAAAAAGTGCGGGTAATTGCTCCTAGTGGAGCCTTGCGAGAATGGGAACGCTTTGAGCAGGGTGTAAAAGTATGGCGCGATCGCGGTTATGAATTGGATATACCCAGTAGTCTGAGTCAACCCTATGGCTATCTCGCAGGAACTGATCAGCAGCGCTGTCAACAACTAATCGAGGCGTGGAATGATCCTGAATGTGTGGCGATCGCTTGTGCGCGGGGAGGCTACGGCTCAATGCGGCTACTCGAAAATCTCGACTGGAATCAACTTAGCGATCGCCCAAAATGGTTGATTGGCTTTTCCGATATCACCGCTTTACTATGGGGCTTTGCTAAACACAAGAGGATTTGTGGCTTACATGCACCCGTATTAACCACATTAGCTAACGAGCCTGAGCGATCGCAGCAACAATTATTTGATTGGCTAGAAGGAAAAAACAACTCAATTACGCTATCGGGTCAAGGGTGGGAAAATGGCAAAGCTACAGGGCGGCTGTTACCCGCAAACCTAACCATTGCCACACATATTATCGGTACTCCACTCTGTCCTGATCTAGAAGGTGTGATTTTGGCGATCGAAGATGTTGCTGAGCCGCCATACAAAGTTGATCGGATGTTGACTCACTGGCGTTGGTCGGGACATTTACAAAAAATCAAAGGGATTGCGATCGGTCGTTTTAGTCAATCTGAGGTGTCTACCCCTAGTTTGACAATGGAAGAAGTCTGGCGCGATCGCCTATCCGACTTAGGGATTCCCATTGTGATGCATTTACCATTTGGTCATGATGGTGAAAATGCGCCCTTACCCGTTGGTTGTCTCGCAGAAATTGATGCAAATAATGGAACTCTCAGCTATAAGCTTGCTTAAGAGATGAATTACATAAATTTGAGCTTCACAAGCGATTCATAAAAGAGGCTACTACCGCCACAAACTCTTCTGACTCCACTGGTTTTGGTACATGAGACTGAAATCCTGAAGATAGAGCCTTAATGCGGTCTTCAGTTCGGGCATATGCTGTAAGTGCGATCGCAGGAATCTTACCACCCTGTTCTGGCATTAAAGCTCGAACTTGACGAATAAACATATAGCCATCCACCTCTGGCATCCCAATATCACTAATTAAGATGTCGGGTAGTTGTGCAGGATTACATTGCCTGATTTTATTCAAACCATCTTTAGCCGATGAAGCTGTCCGTACCTGCGCTCCATTTTCACTGAGTAGAGCCGCTAACATTTCGCGAGAATCTAGATCATCATCCACAATTAAAACCTTCAAGTTTTCCAATCTGATTTTATCGATTACAGAGATGGTATCGCTAAAATTAGGATGTATATGCTCACTAGGTTTGGAGGATGAGCGCAAGATCATAATCGGTAGATGGATCGTGAAACTAGCCCCTAGCCCTTCTCCTGCACTGTCTGCATATACAGTGCCGCCGTGTAGCTCGATCAAATGACGGACAATTGCTAATCCCAGTCCTAAGCCTCCATGCACTCTAGTCGTCTTACTATCAGCTTGTTGTAAGCGCTCAAAAACATGAGGTAAAAATTCAGCACTAATTCCTTGCCCACTATCACTCACTGTAATTTCTGCATGAGAATCAACTCGTGCTAGTCGAATCTGAACTCTTCCTCCTTTGGGTGTAAACTTAATGGCATTGGTAAGTAAATTCCAAAACACCTGTTGCAAGCGATCAGAATCACCAGAAACTGCGCCAGCAGAAGGGTCTAAAATAGTTTGAAGGCGAATATTTTTAGCTTCTGCGGCGGGGCGAATGGAATCGATCGCTGACTCAATTAATGAAACAATGTTAAGAGGACGAACATTTAAGCGGAGCTTCCCAGTAATGATACTGGAAACATCTAATAAATCGTTAATCAATTGATTTTGCGCTCTGGCATTACGTTCGATTGTCTCGAGCGCCCGATCTTGGGTGGCTTCATCTAGCTTTTTGGATCGGAGCATGGTCGCCCAGCCTAACATGGAAGTCAGAGGAGTCCGCAACTCATGGGAAATCGTAGCTAGAAAGTTGTCTTTTACCTGATTTAGCCTAGATAATTCCCCAGCTTGTTCCCGCAAGACTGCCTCAACTTTCTTACTTTCACTTAAGTCTAAAACAAAACATACCCAAGCCAGTTCACCATCGGACAAGGGCGTAGCGCCAACTAAAACTGGAACATAACTACCATCTTTGCGGATATATTCTTTCTCAAATGGCACACTGCTTCCAAAATTAATTAGTTCATTGAGAACTTGCTGATCTTGGGCAAAATACTCTGGGGGAGTCATCTCGTGCCAGTTCATGACTCCATGCTGCAAGTCTTCTCGGCTATAACCTACCATGTGTAAAAAAGCATCATTGGCTTCTCTGATCGTGCCGTCAGCACTTACCAAAATTACACCAATAATATTAGCTTCGACGAGTCGGCTAAAGCGAGCTTCGCTTTTTTGTAAGGCAAGTTGTTGAGCTTTTAAATCTTCTGTTAAAGCCTCAGCTTGCTGTCGGGCTATAACTTGATTAGTGACCTCATAGCCAAAGATGAGAATCCCTTCGATAATATTATGGCGGTCGTATAGAGGCTGATAGATAAAATTGATTAATAGTTTTTCCCTCGTACCATCTCCATTGCGCTCTAACCAAATTGGCATTTCTTCACCAATATACTTCTCTCCAGTTGTATATACTTGATCGAGAAGTTCATAAAAACCTTGCCCTTCTATTTCAGGAAAGGCTTGTCGCACGCTAAGACCAATTAGTTGACGGTTACCCGATATCTCAGAATAGAGCTGATTAACAAAATCAAACACAAAATCGCGACCATTACAGATCGCAATAAAAGCTGGAGCTTGCATCAAAATAGAATCAAGACGACTTCGTTGAAATTCTACTTCTGCACGAGCAGTTTTTTCTAGTTGGAGACTGCGATCGCGTTCAATTTCTGCTTGCCTTAGATCAGTAATATCGGTATTTGTGCCGAACCAGCGCATCACTTTTCCTTGCGAATTGCGAATAGGAATAGCGCGTGAGAGAAACCAGCCATACTCACTATCTTTACGGCGTAGAGGAAATGTATCTTCCCATATTTCTCCTGCCTCTATATATTTACGAAACTTATCTGTAACCCGATCAACGTGTTCTGGATGATGCACCTGCTGCCAACCCCATCCTTTCATTTCGGCTAAAGTCTTACCAGTGTAATCAAACCAGCGCTGGTTATACCAAAAAATCCAGCCACTTTCGTCTGCCATCCATGCAAACTGAGCCATGTTATCGGCTAAGGTGCGAAAACGCTCTTCACTTTCTTGCAAAGCTTGAGCGCGATCGCGTTCGATTTTATATGCATTAGCATTGCGGAGATATGTACCGATCTTCCAAGCCGTCAGTTCCAAAAATTCTTGATGTTTCTCATCTAAAGCTAACCGCGGACTGGTGCCGATCACTAAAAACCCGATGATTTCTTGGGTAGAATCATTCCTAAGAGGCAAGCTCAAAGCGGTATGCGGTGATTCTAGATAAAACCATTCTTTTTGTGTCGCAAATCCATTTAAAAAATCAAGATTTCTCACTATTTGCATAGTCTGGCTATGCATAGCCTCCGCCCAGGGACAAATATCGAGCAGCCCATCTAGCACAATCTCAGCAGGAGCAAAATCGGTTCCCGAAACTAATCCGCTTATTCCTGCTAAACGAGCTTGCGCGCTCTCTAATAGATAAATCAGCGCAAATGGCACGTCTTCACGGCTATTAGTTAGCACTTCTGTACTAATTTGACAGATCTGTTCTACTAGCAAGACCTGAGCGAGTGGTGAATTTAAGTCGCGTAAAATTTTTGCACGGCGCTCGGCTAAAATTTGTTCGGTGATCTCAGTTACGGTGACTAAAATGCCATTAATACTATCTTCGTCATCACGCAATGGGCTGTAAGAGAAGATAAAGTGAGTTTCTTCTAGAAATCCATTGCGATTCATATATAGAAGAAAATCATTGGAACCAACGGCTTTTCCAGTCGTGAGTACTTGCTCAAACATCGGATTTATGACATCCCAAATCTCTGGCCAACAGTCTCTAGCGCACTGTCCCATGGCATGAGGATGCTTGAGCGAACCCAAAATAGGTCGATAAGCATCGTTATACATCTGGACTAAATCCGATCCCCAAAAGATCAGCATCCCAAAATTGTTATTTAGCATCATGCTTACCAATGTGCGGAGGCTATAGGGCCAGCTTTCGACTGCCCCTATGGGTGTAAGCGACCAATCTAGCGATCGCATTAACTCACCCATTTCGCCACCACCTGCAAACAGACTATCTACCATGAATGGATTTACCGTCTTTCTGTAGAAGATTTTTGAAATTATATATCAAATTAATTTAAGAAATATATTAGAAATATTAAATTTATTTATTAATTTCACAGAAAGACATACTAAAAATAATTTGGGATAGACTTGGCAAGTAAGCACAAAAGCTCACAACTAAAAAGGCTTTAGCGTTAAATCAAAGATTAGGTAACTTGACTCGGCTTAAGCACAATCTTGATACAGTTATCCTTTTTGTTATTGAAGATTTCGTAACCGTGCGCGGCTTTTTCGAGAGATAGACTATGGTTGACACTCTCAGCACTGAAGTGACTGAGATTCCTGATTCAGCGAGACAACTTACCAGATAGACTTACATCTAACTAGCAGAGGTCGAACTCTCCACAGGCGTAGAAATTTGGGTATGC
>JANXUJ010000083.1 GCA_025356295.1 Cyanobacteriota bacterium | reverse complement strand
GTTAGTGCTAAATCCATCGCTCTCATGGGCGGTCTGAGCAAGGAAATGCGCTTTGCGAATCGCAGTATTAATCGCGTAGCGTTGCATAGCGATATTGAGATTAGGTAACAACCTAGCAAGGCGATCGCGATCGGAGTCAGGGGCGATCGCTTCTAGCTGAGATTGAGTGATCAGCGCCACTGGTACAGGTGTAGCAATCGCAATCGGATATAAACCCGCGTAAGGCTCTTGACTAGCTAGGCGCGGCGGCAAATTATTTAAAACCCGAATCGTACTATCGACAAGGATATCTTTAGGATTGAAGTCATCTTTGAGATCGGTAATCAGTTGTGGCAACCGCCGCGCTGCTAATTTGCGAGATTCGACTATGTTGGGAGCTGGATACAAGCCTTCGTAGGGCTTTCGTAAAATTGGGCGCAATGGTAATCCACTCATTACTCTGATCAGGTCATCAATGCGTCCATCGGTATCGATAAAAGTCTTGTCCATGATCGCCGCGATCGTGATCGCTAAAAATTTCGCGGCTTGCTTGCGCCATGTGCCAAGATCAGCGGCATCAAAAAGTCCAGAATAAGGCGATCGCCCTGTAGGGCGGGCGGGTAACTTCCGCATAAACCGAATCAAGTCATCGATCGCCCCATCAAACACACTACCCGTTACGTCCTGAATCTTCGGGACGGAAGCTTTAAGTGTGTCAGCCGCTCGCTTCCGCCATGTGACAAGATCAGCCGCAGGGAAAATGCTGGCATAGGGCTGACGTTCAGGTGGTCGCGCAGGTAAATTATTGAGCGATCGCACCAGATCGTCAATCAATCCATCGCGATCAGTTGGTGTAGCACCAACTATCTTTGGAACCAGAAATGCAAGGGTTGCAGCGGCTTGCGATCGCCAAATCTCAATTTGTCTCATCTCTCAATCTGTCTCATTTAATAAAACGCCCGAAAATCAGTTTCACAAAAAATGAATACTTAAAAAATACCTTACCAAGTGCGCTCCCAATCCATTTGCGTAAACTAATGATCGCCACGGGTAAATATGGCTCAACATAAGACACAATGTCACGAATAACCAGACTAAGCTGACCATTGATCGGCAAATGACCAAAAGTAATTACTAGCCAACTTATTAATAAAATCGCCATACTCGCGATCGCCACAAGTTGTAAGGCTCGGCTCTCTAAAAGTTTGAGCAGAACCTGACCAAACTGCTGCGCCGACTTTGGCAAAGATGGCAGGTGTAATGATGGCAGGTGTAATGACAATCTTGAGTTAATCCCCCAAATTAGCAATACCGTAATCGGCGCAGCAATAACTATGCTCCAACAATTACCAATCACCGCATCGGGTAAATGATATTTTTGACCTAATTTTTGTAATGGGTCGCACCAGGCGATCGCAGTTGTCATAGAGATCGTGGCGATCGTAAATGGACGTAACTTTGCTTCGACATAGTCAGCGATCGCGGTCACAAATTGCCGCGAGACTTGCCCAACTAGATAACTATGAGCTTGGAGAATGCGATCGCCCAGAGAGTGGCTCAAAATATCTCGACAAACTTTTTGGCTAAGCTTGCCATCAATATTCAGCAATGTTCGTAATATCGGCGATCGCATTACATTTTTATCTGGTGGAGCATCTAGATCACTGTAATAAGTCCAAATCACGATCGCACCTTGACGAAGTGAAGCTATGCCGACACTAGAAGCTAATACCTGCAATAATTCCTGACTATTAAATTTATAAATAAGCTCGCTATTCGTTTCCAAATTTGCTTCTAAAATATCCTGCTCAATCTGCAATAGAACATTTGGACTAAGAAACAACCTAATCTCATCATCAATAATACTTAACCATTCAGGTGCAGACACCATAGCTTCGGTTACATAAAATTCTGTTAACGGGAGTGGAGCGCTCGCTCTATTTTGTGCGGATCTATTTTGTGCGGAATGGAATCAAATCTTTGACTAGATTTACACAAGTAGTGATTAGTCCTGACCACTGTCTCTGAGCATTTTCTACTCCCTGACGGTGCAAATCAAACACAAGCTGTGCCATCTTCTGATCAATTTTGCTCTTGCTTGGTACAAATAGATCATCCACAAATCGATTAGTCAAATCCCCATCAAGATGAAACTTAGTCTGAGCATAAATGCGATCGCCATTTAAAACCGACTGCTCAAGCTCCCATAACTGTCTGAGAGAACGAATCAACTGGGCATCAGCAATCACTTCACCCGCAGCGTCTTTTTTGATGTCTAATTTCAATACCTGTTTAGCTAATTGGTCATAGCAAGCTTGCTCTAGGGCAAATTGTTCTTTTTGGGCTAGGTCTAAAGAATTTTGGCGATCGCTAAAAGCTTGCTCAGCTTGCTTATAAGCTTCCAAATCTTGGTTATAACGTATAAGTTCAGATCGATAGGTCTCTATCCCCAAAGCCTCTTGGGGCAGCAAAGGCGTGGTCGTTTGTTGAGGCAGAATCAAACCTTTTTGTTTAAGTTGAGTACTCCGTTCCAGTAGAGAATCTTTGACCTCTGCCAACCCATGCTCAGTTCTATTCATGATATTTTCAATCAGACTCAGATAAAACTCCTTCGCATCAAACTTTGTCATCAAAATTCTACTGACAATCATCGTATTGATTTCTAACGAAGTAATCTCTTCCAAAACATCTTTAATTGTTTCGCGAAAATTATTAAGAGCTGTACTCTGACCATCGCCCTCTTTTTTAGATACTTGCTTCGGCACTGGCTTATTATTTATCGCCATAGATTCATTGCCATAGATTCCTAAACGTAACTGGGTACGCGATCGCTACTAAAAACGTTAGCATCCTTCACTTTAGGTTCATTTTCATCCTGCAACATTTCGGTAACCTTTTGACCGATATTGACTAGGGTTTTGAGATTATTCGCGATCGTTTCTGCACCCTTCTCGACCTGTGTCTCATGGAAGCCGCGTAGCTCAGCATAGGGAGAACCCTGCAAAAAATCTGCGCCTAGCTCATTTTCGATATCACCATCAATCAGATTAATAGTTGTTTTAAGGCGATTACCCGACTTATGAGTTGTATCGCCTTCATGAGCAACCCAAGTTACGATCTCTAACTGCACAAGATCAGAAAATACTTCAACTAGAGCGTCCCCAAAGTTTTTAGATTCCTTGAGCTTGGTTTGAAAACGTACTGATGCGCTCACTGATGCAGTTTTAGTTGTGGTCGTGGTTACAGAAGAGTTTGTATAGGTCATAAACTTATAATCATAAACTTGTAGATAGATTCTTGGAATAATCTGCGACTAAGACAACTCGATTAATTCCATCGGCACAAAGCTTTCTTGTGGCAACAAAATTAGCTGCGAATAAATGAGTTTGCCAGACATATCGATACGATTAATGGCGATTCCCATTGGTCGAGGTAGCTGGGCAGCATAAGAGTCAGCGTAATAGCGATAAATCTGCTTAGCAGCTCTGACGATCATCGGATCGACTTTTTTTGCTATTGGTTCTAATTGTCGCTCTGGATGTTCGATGCTTTGGGTGGCATATGACACAATGTATACCCTTTAAAATTGGCTATTTTTCCACTTTACAAAAAGCAGCATCAGGACTTTAACTGACTTTGTTTTTTTTGGCAAGATTTGAGATTTGAACTATATATTAATTGATGCTTTATAAAGGCTTAAAAAGCTCTTAATTACCATCAGCACTAGCTAGTTTAATCCGAAACAATTTGCTATAAAAAACTTGAGGGAAATCAACATAGCCCCTGTCCCGAATACTAGAAACAACATCGATCAAATAACCGACAAATTCTGAGTTTTCTAAAGTCATTTCATAGCTCATGTCTGCATCCCCATCAAAGGTGAGACGACATAAGGCAAGGTCTGAAGGTAAGTTGGCAACGCGCCAGACTGCCATAAAAGAAATAGCTGGACTACCTTCAACATGTCGTTCGCCCGTGATTTCACCTTGCTTGTATAGCGAAATCGCGTAGGGGAGAGCTTGACGCTTGTTTGGCTCTCGATAGTAGGGCATGTATATAGAAACTTCTTGCGGAGCCGCAGCTTTGAGTTCGACTGTCATGGATGTAGCGTCTCTTGCCTAGATTTTTACACAAAGATTAGCAGATTTTTGGCTAAATTTAGAGCGCGCGCAAAGCGCTCTCCAAATTTTAGTTAATTAGGGGTTTATTTTCCCGCCGAAGGCGGGAAAATAAACCCCTGTACCTAAGCGCTATAAGGTACTTAAGGTGAAACTCGATCAATCACTTTGATTTTGCCATCAGGTTGGACTTCCCAAACGTCATAGCTACCCTTAACATCGCCATATTCATCAAGATCAACATTGCCGCTTGCACCTTGATAGTCAATATCTTTACCTGCTTTAACGAGTTTGATCGCTTCGCAGACATCACTCACTTCTTGACCAGGTGGATTGGCGACTTCACGAAGTTTACTTTTAATACCTTCACCTGTGCCGTTTTTAGCAGCTTCGGCAGCGATCGCAACTAGAGCCGCCGCGTCATAGGAGTGTGGTACAAAAGCCCCGATTTCTTGTCCTGTTTTTTCCTTATAGCTCTTGGTAAAAGCATCCAGAGACTTGCCATCTGCCCCAGGAACAGTGCCGATCGCACCCGCCAAAATCAATTTACCATCGGGGGTATTGCCAATTAACTTAGGGAAGTCTTCGGTTTTTACGCCATCGGTGAGCAAAATTTTCACATCTTTAGTTAAGCCTTGCTCAAAGGCTGCCTTGATCACCGCACCACCACTGTCAGGATAAAGGATGGCGGCGACTGCATCAGGTTTACTGCCAAATGCACCCTTAGCTTCTGCCTCAAAGGTGGTCGCTTTGGGGTCGTAGCGAGTGGGTTTGCTTTTGTTGACAATTGTGCCACCGAGCTTTTCAAAAGCTTCGACAAAGGCTTTCTCAAAACCAACGCCATAGTCGTTATTAATTACCAATGTGGCAACTTTGCGCGCGCCTTTTTTGTAAGCAAGGTTGGCAAGTGCTAGGGCTTGATAGGTATCAGGCGGCGCGGTGCGATACCAGTAACCTTGAAATTCGCCTTTTTTAGCCCGTTCAGTAAATACGGGGCTAGTGCTACCTGGAGAGATCATAACGACTTTGTTAGGAACGGCGATCGCTAGAGCCGCAGTCGAGACGCTGCTGGCGAATGAACCAACGACCGCGCCAACGTTATCTACTTTTACCAGTTTGGTCATCGCCTCAGCCCCTGCGGGTGGATCGGTGCGATCGTCTTCTTTGACATAAGCGATCGGTTTACCAAGCACACCGCCACATTTGTTGACTGTCTCGACTAAGAAATCAATCGACTTAATCATCGGTGCGCCAATCGAAGATAGATCGCCTGTAATCGGTAATATTGCGCCTAGACGCAGGGTGTCATTAACGCCACCACTACCTGAACCTGTTGAGGTTGGAGACGTTGAAGAGGTAGTCGTGTTAGAGCCTACAGGTGGGCTAGTCTGACAAGCTACAACCCAAATCGTGGTCACTATTGCTAGCAAAGCCAGACAAAGTGTAGAGAAAAACCTTTTAGTCATGGTGATGATGCACTACGATCAAGTTGATAAAGTTGCTGTAATTGTATAGCCATAGCCAAGCGTATTTAGCTAAAAAGTCCCATGTCATCAACTATTGATCCGCGCCGTCAGAGACAGTTAGTCAGTTTATTAGCAAAAATGGGACTGGAGCAAGAATATCTGGAACAGGCTAATCCATCTGGCTTTGACTGGTTATTGATTGATCGATCGCTAGTTCATCCCAGTTTCTCTACTACTTACAACAACGATCAACTGGAATTTGTTGGCGATAGTGTATTGCGCTTATCGGTGAGTTTATTTTTGCAAGAACGTTATGGCGATCGCTCAGTTGGTGACTTAGCGGCGCTGCGATCGCACCTAGTCAGCGACAAGACTCTCGCGGAGATTGCCAGTGTTTATGAGTTGCAAAAATATGTGGTGGTCTCTAATGCGGCGCGCAATGACACTCAAGCCTTAAGATCGCTTCTCGCGGATGCCCTTGAGGCTTTAATGGCAGCGTTGTATATCAATACTCAAGATTTAGCATTTATTCGCAAATGGCTCGATCCGCAGATGCAACGTTTTTCGGAGACGTTATTAGCGATTCCTGCATTAGGCAATTACAAAGTTGCTCTACAAGAACTCACACAGGGACTTTGGAAACGTTTGCCTGAGTATCGTAATATTGGGCGCAATATTGAAGCGGCTGAAAACAATCTCTTTTATGTAGAAGTCTGGTTTGACGATCGCTGTTGGGGCAAAGGTGAAGGCAAAAGCATCAAAGCGGCCCAGCAAGAAGCAGCGGCGATCGCTTTGCACGAAATGCAGCGTCAAAATCAAGCGTAGGAGAGAAGATTATGACAGTTGCTATAATAATATTCTGGACAAGCGTATAAATACTTAGCTCCAAACCGTAAATTTTTCTACAAATATAGAGTAAGCATCGTAGTATTTCTTAGTGCGTTAATTTAATTTGTTTAATCAATCTCTAAGATTAATGTTTCGTGTGGTAAGTAGGAGTCAAGAGTCATTCTGATAATAATAGCTATTCTAGCCGTCCTTAACACTGTGGCAGCAGTGTGGCTACTACTTTATGGGCTTAATGCTTATTGGCTCACTGCTGTCCATAAGCCCAAAGCGTCTCTCCAAAAGCAAATTTTTTCTCCTCAACTCAATCCTGCTAGAGAATATCAAACCGCCCAAGTTGCAGCATCGCCATCACTGGGTGCAGGATCAATAGGTGCAGGTGCGATCGCCACCACCAATAGTTTTGATAATAATTTCGATAATTTTGAGCAATTTCGTCTCGACAAAAGCTTTAATAGCTTTGCAACTTATGCTTTGGCGATCGAGCCACCTGAGCATCACCCAGTCGCGATCGAAGACTTGCCGATTGTTACTGTTCAACTACCGATTTTTAACGAACGCTATGTGTCAAGGCGTTTAGTTGATGCGGTTTGCAAACTTGACTATCCGCGCGATCGGATGCAAATTCAAGTACTTGATGATTCTATTGATGACACGCAAGAGATTTTGAGCGAGACTGTTCAAGAATATCAAAATCAAGGCTTTTGGATCGAATATGTCCATCGGGTTAATCGCAGTGGATTTAAAGCAGGAGCTTTGCATGATGCAATGCCACTGGTGAAAGGAAATTACATTGCGATTTTCGATGCTGATTTTATCCCTTCTGCAAATTGGCTCAGAGATACAATCCGTCACTATGTGGAAAACCCTGATGCTAAGGTTGCCGTTGTGCAGACGCGCTGGGGACATATTAACTCCGAGTATTCGTTACTCACAAAGTTGCAGTCGACTGGGATTGATGGACATTTTGCGATCGAGCAGCAAGCAAGATGTAATAACGGCTATTTCCTCAATTTCAACGGGACAGCAGGAATTTGGAATCGACAGGCGATTATTGATGCGGGTGGCTGGCACGCTGACACTCTCGCTGAAGACATGGACTTGAGCTATCGCGCCCAACTCAAAGGCTGGAAGGTGGTTTATGACAACAATATTGTTGCGCCAGCAGAGTTGCCAGTTGCGATGCTTGCTTTCAAGTTACAGCAATTTCGCTGGGCAAAGGGAAGTATCCAATGTGCCAAAAAGTTGATTTTCCAAATTTGGCAAGCTGATCTTAGCCTCGCAGTAAAATTTCAAGCCACGATGCACTTAACAGGATATTCAGCCCATCCGTTGATGCTAATCCTGATTTTGATCTCGATTCCGCTGATGTTGGTTACGCCTGATGATGCGATCGCTTTACGCTTATCGATCGAGAGTGTGTGGTCGATTCTGATGCTACCCGCGACTTTTGGTCCACCATTCCTATACTTTCATGCTCAGCGTGAGCTATATCCCAAATTTTGGCATCGCCGCCTCGGCCGCATTTTCTTATTAGCGATTCTTGGTACTGGTATTTCTTGGAGCAATAGCCGCGCTGTGTTTGCTGGCTTGTCAAATACGGGCGCAAATTTCCGCCGTACGCCCAAGTTTGACATCAAACATAAGAGCGATCGCTGGGACAATAAGGCTTATAAGATTCCCCTCGATGCCACACCTGTAATCGAGCTTTGTCTATGTGTTTATAGTGCGATCGCTTGTTTGATTGCGCTGCATAAGGGGCTATACCTGACGCTGCCATTTATGGTGCTATATGCCTTGAGTTATGGCTATGTGGGCGGTCTGACCTTTTGGCAGTCTTGGCAACAATCACGCAACTAACACCTGATAGAGAGCGCAGAGCGCTCTCTATCTATAAGAATTAAGCTAAGCACAAAGAAATATGTGGTCAGTCGTCATCCCAACTTACGATCGTTTGCCGATCTTGCAAAAATGTCTGCAAGCAATGGAAGCGCAAGATTTCACGCAGCCCTATGAGATTGTCGTAGTCGATGATGGCTCCACCGATGGCACTGTTGAGTTTTTACAAAGCCATCCTGATCAGTTTCCCCATGTGCGTTTGCTTTTGCAAAATCATGAAGGCGCAGCGATCGCTAGAAATACGGGTATAGATGCAGCGACAGGCAATACGATCGTATTTATTGATAGCGACTTAGTGGTTACACCAATATTTTTATCAGCCCATGCTAAAGCTTTAGCAAATAGCGATCGCGCATTTACTTATGGTCTAGTCATCAATACCAGCGATTTTGCAAACCCCACTTCGGCAAAGGTCAAAATCCAAGATATCTCGACTGCTTTTTTTGCAACAGGGAATGTGGCGATCGCCAAGCATTGGTTGATTGAAGCAGGAAAATTTGACACCAGTTTTCGTCAATATGGTTGGGAAGATTTAGAACTAGGTGTGCGCCTAAAAAGTCTGGGCTTAAAACTGATTAAATGTCCTGCTGCTATTGGCTATCACTGGCATCCAGCCTTCACGATTGATCAATTACCGCGCCTTGTCAATGTCGAAGCTGAACGCGGACGCATGGGTGTTGTTTTTTATCAAAAACATCCGACATGGGAAGTCAGGTTAATGATTCAGATGACATGGTTTCATGTGTTTCTGTGGGGAGGATTATCTTTTGGTGGATTGCTAAATGAGCGATCGCTACGACCACTGCTGAGATGGCTCATTGATCAAGGCAAGCCCCAACTCGCCCTCGAAATAGCTAGAATTTTCTTGAACTGGTACAACGTACAGGGCGTATATGCCGCCTATCGAGATGTTAGTCACTCAAACCAAACCAAATCCTGAAGTCAGAATCGAGCAACCCCTGATTACATGGGAACAGTTCAAGCTGATCCAGCGAGGCTTTGCTGACTCTGGTGGAATCCGACTTGCTTATTACGATGGAGTTTTAGAGATTGTGTCTACGTCAGTCGATCATGAGCTAGTCAAAACAATTATTGGCGCATTACTAGAACTCTATTTTTTAGAAATGGACATTGAGTTTTTCCCGATGGGGCAAGCAACTCAAGAAAAAGCCCAGCAGGTATCTTTGCAACCTGATGAGTCCTATAGTTTTGACACTCCTAAAAAGATTCCCGACTTAGCGATCGAAGTGATTTTGACCAGTGGCAATATTGAGAAACTCAAAAAATATTATTTACTAGGTGTTCCTGAAGTCTGGCTCTGGGAAGATGGCGTTCTTGATATTTATAGATTGGATACTCAAGCTTGCCAATATCAAAAATCTTCAACTAGCAAGTTTTTGCCAAAGCTTGATCTAGATACTTTTCAGCGTTGTATCTTATGTGCATCGCCCCTCGAAGCCCTAAAAACTTTTCGACAGATTTTTCACAAAAGCCTATGAAAGTCTCCCTCGAATTTCTCTATCACTTTCATTGCGATCGCTGTGGCAAATGGTGGAGCCGAGCCGACATCGAGCCAGAAATCGGTGAACAGGTTTACTGTCCATATTGCGGACATATTAACCAAGTCGAATCAGTCCAAACTTTTCGTAACTCTGCACGCGGTAGTAGCTGCGTGAGCAAGCGTCCTGACGAAAGATAACGCTTCGCGCTCTTTATACTTTATGGTTTTTTAGATTATGCATAATATTATTTTGGCAGGCTATCTCGCAGGAGCCGCCGACTACATTCCGATCGCTCAAAAATTAGAAAATAAAAACTTATCTGCTAGTGTTGTACCTCTGAAATGGCGAGATTGGATTCCGACTCTCGGCGGTCGTTCAATTGCGCCAATCTTAGAAAAGCTCGACCAAACCATAGACCTTGAATTAGAAAAGTCTGGGGCATCGAAAGTAAATATCATTGCCCACTCTGCAGGAGGCTGGTTATCACGGATATATCTAGGCGATCGCCCCTATTACGACAAAGTTTGGAATGGGCGCTCTAAAGTCGCCAAGCTAATCTGTCTAGGCACACCCCAACGTAGCCTCGAACCCTGGGCAATCAAAAACTTAGGATTTGTAAATGACAACTATCCCGATGCGTATTATGACGATATCGAATATATCTGTATCGCAGGAAAATCAGTGCAAGGCAAAAAATCCACACCACAGAAATGGCTCGCCTATAGCAGCTACGAGCTTACCTGTGGTCAAGGAGACGCATGGGGCGATGGCATTATCCCCATCGAGTCAGCATATTTAGATGGCGCAACGAATATCGCGATCGATGGTGTGTATCATTCACCGCGATCGGGCAAATGGTATGGCTCTCAAGAGGCGATCAATATTTGGGCAAACTATCTTTAAAATCCAAAAAATCAGCAAGGGCGCTTTGCTGATTTTTTGAATAAAACAAATATCAGCCAAAATGCTTACAAAAAAGCCCGCAATTTTATGACAAACCAGTAGACATTTTGAAAAGACTAATGTATATTATTGAGGTGTGAGGAGCGAACAAAAGAAAAAGCCTAGGAACGAAACAGGGAAAGTAACCTAGGCTTTTTCTTTTGGTTACTGTTAATAGAAAAAAGAGACCAGCTAATAACTGGTCTCTTTTTTTATGTAGAAGTATCACCAAGCCTGATAAGAACAAATGGCGGTACAACGAGGCTAATAAACTCTTTTTCTTTATTAGCATTCCATGCACTAAGCTCTTCTGCGGTGGGATGACGTAACCAACCGTCAGCAATCCAATCTTCGACTAACTGCTTATTGTCTTCCGTCATCGCCACTCCCACATCCACAATATCTAGCTTTGCGCCAACTAAAATCACTCTTGCCCTTGCTGCATGGGGCGATAGCCATTCCCATATGGCCACATCGACCATTTTTGTTAAATCTTCTTTTAAATTACTCACTAAAATTCTTCCTCTTCATCAACAACTAGACTATCAGCACCGATAATCTCTAAATACTTAGCTTTGATCGCCTTAACATCTTGCCATGTTAGCCACTTTGGACTTCCCTGTTCTCGGCTCTGATTTCGCAATAAATAAGAAGGATGGAAGATTGGCATCACTAAACGTCCTTCCCATTCCAGCCACTGACCGCGAATTTTGGAAATACCACGCTTTTCACCCATGATCGATTTGAGTGAGGTCGCTCCCGTCAGCAAAATGATTTTGGGATCAATTAGCCGAATTTGTTCTAGTAAATAGGGCTTGCAAGTGTTCATTTCGACTTCTGTGGGAACGCGGTTATTGGGAGGACGACATTTAACGGTGTTGCAAATATAGACATCCTTATTTGTGTCAAATCCAACTGATTCCAAAATTTTATCCAAAAGCTGTCCTGACTTACCGACAAAGGGTAATCCTGATAGGTCTTCTTGTTCACCTGGAGCTTCGCCGATAATCAGGATTTTGGCATTGCGATCGCCACGCTCGACCACAACATTAGTCCGAGTTGCTGCGAGAGGACATTTCTGGCAGTTACAAGCAACTTCGCGCAATGCGTCTAGACTAGCAAACTGCTCATCCACTGGTACTGCGATCGCAACTGTAGCAGTAGCTTTAGTTGAACGCGAAGTCTTTTTTAATGGCAAAGCTTCAGATGCTTCCTCAGCTTGAGGAAGTTCAGGAACTTCTGATGGAGTTAGAGCAAATAAGCTCATTTGTTCTTTGTCAGTCATAGCGAGGTTATGCGCCCCAAATCATTACTTATTGCTAATATCTTACCTGTTTATAGCCTTTCCCAGTCTAGTCCCCGCCTTTAGCAGGGAAACAACCCTCTGTACCTTGTATAAACGTTTAGACTATACTGCTAGCACCTCATTACCCAAGTAATTGCTAAGGTAAATCCATGATCCAAACTTTAACTAAAACGGCCGATCAATATCTCATCAAGCAGTCTGTGACATGGGAACAGTTCAAGGTACTGCAATCTGCGTTTGCGGAAATTGGTGGGATAAGGTTAAATTATTGTGAAGGAGTAGTAGAAATAGTGGGTATTGGACGACTGCACGAAACGATTTGTACTTTGCTAGGTGTATACCTAATTTCTTATTTTGCTTTTAAACGCATAGCTTTCTTTTCAACTGGTGCATATACCCAAGAATTATCAGGACGTACAGAATTTCAGGCAGATTTGTCATATAACTTCGGGACTGAGAAGGATGTCTCGGATCTTTGTGTGGAGGTTGTGGTCACAAGCGGCAGTACCAAAAAGCTTAGAAAGTATCAATTGATTGGTGTGCCTGAAGTGTGGTTTTGGCAAGATGGCAAGATCAGGATTTATCGCTTGCAGGATCGAGAATATACACAGGTTGAAGCAAGTGAATGGTTGCCTGATTTGGATATCGCTCATTTGGAGCAATGTTTGCTAATGGAGTCGCAGTTAGATGCAGTGTTAGCTTTTCAGGAAAGATATAAGTAACTAAGTTTTAGTGTAGCGATCGCCTAATTTCTCTTCTATTGCCAGAACTTCAGCTAACTCCTAATCAAGTCTTCTCATTTTGATAGAGTGCTAACTTTCAATAGAGAAAAGAGATCGCTGATGTTTTGCTCTAATCTTTTCGGCAATTATTTTTTTACGGACATTTCTATCTGATAGATATCCTGATCCGTCTAAAAAGTATTTAGGATAACCACCCATACGTTCCAATACTGTTTTAGATAAACTGTAATACAAGGGGAATTTGTTTACGATCATTTTCTTTAAACTTAAAATTTAAGAGCTTATTCCTAGCCGAGAGATCAAGCAGCTTATCTTGAAATCTTTTGATCGTTTGATATACAAGCTCTTGACTCATTAAAGTTTAGGTTTTCTGATTATCTCTTTAAATTATATAGTTAAATCAATTGGTCAAGAACTAGCTAATCGACTACTGCGCTAAAATTCAATCATGGCAACCCAAAGCAAGTCAGACAAAAAGAAGACTTGCAAATGGCGAAATAATCAGATTGATAAGCAAATAGATGTGTTTGGGATTGTCACTAATGGCGATACTTGGAAGGCGTATAAATTAGCGATCGCTGGATCAGTCTATGAAACCATGCCCCACGCCACAGGTGATTCAGAGAGGGTATTAGGATTATTGCACTCAATATTTAAAGAATGTGAGCAAAATCTAACTAATTGCGCCTAGCTAACCTTGGCAAATCCCTAATTTTTCATGATGCAAATCTACCTAGCTTTAGGCAAAGTCGTAAGACCGATCGCGCTAGCGACATTAATACGCGGCAAGCGATGCTTAAATCCGCAAAGTATCTCCCATGAAATCGTGCCTAATAAGTTTGCCCAGTCGTCAGCAGTATTTTTAGAAGCGCCGCCTAAAAATGTGACTTCATCGCCAATATTTACATTATTGACATGGGTAACATCGATCGCACATTGATCCATCGTGATTGTGCCAATCTGAGCGACTTTTTGACCATTCACCGCGACCCGAATCCGATTAGACAAACCGCGTGGAACCCCGTCTGCATAACCGATCGCTACAGTTGCTATGGTCATATCTTGAGTGGCAATGAACGATCGCCCATAACTAACGCTTGTCCCTCCTTTAATTTCTTTGACTTGGGTAATGCGTGCCTTGACAGTAAGAGCAGGACGCAGATCAACAATATTTTTGAGATGAGGCGCAGGATAGAGTCCATACAGCCCTAATCCCGTTCTTACAATGTCGTAATGAATTTGCCGATCGCACAACATCGCCGCAGTGTTGCAAATGTGAATGCGCGGCGGATAGATACCTTCAGCCTTGAGCGCAAAGATTACTTGCTCAAATCTTTGCGCTTGCAATTGCATGAAGGTGCGATCGCCTTCATCGGCGGTGGCAAAGTGTGAATAGACACTGATGATGTCTAAGTTGGGTAAATGCTGTACGAGTTTGACGAACGCGATCGCTTCTTGCCAACTCACACCGAGTCGTGACATGCCTGTATCGATTTTGAGATGGACAGGAACCTGTTTATCAATCGTGGATAGGACTTCGTGATAGATCAGCGCTTGCTTAGGATTACAAATCGTTGGTTGTAAGCGATATTCGGCGATCGCCTTGATTTCATCAACGCCATTAGTCGCACCCAAAACCACGATCGGAATCGTGATTCCCGCACAGCGCAACTGAATCCCTTCAGGAATTGTAGCAACGCCTAACCAAGTCGCCCCAGCCTCGATCGCTGTCTGACTAACATCGATTGCTCCATGTCCATAAGCGTCCGCTTTAACGATCGCCATTAACTCAGTTGGCGCTGTTAGTAACGATTTCAATTGCTGCACATTGTGTTTAATTGCTGACAAATCGATTTCTATCCACGCGCGGTGGTTTTGCTTAAGCATTACAGCGCACTCCTGATGCGATAGGATAAAAACATGAAAATGCACATGAAAACATACATAAAAATATATGGTTAATCCGCAAAAAGACGGTTGATGTAAGACCAAGTTCTGTAACAGACTTAATTATTCATGTTTATGCAACTTATGCAACTAAGCTTTATGCCTGATACCTTTATGCCCGATAGTTGGCAGAAGTATATTTTTTGGCAAATCTGGCGATCGCGCCAGCGATTTTTGGCATTTATTTTTGTCTGCACCTTCGCAGCCACGCTAATTTTGCATAGTTTTCTACCAGCATTTGTAGTCAATGCACAGCCAAACAATCGTCAAGAAATTCGCGGCGTATGGTTGACCAGTAACGACTTTACAATGTTTAGCGATCGCCAACAGCTTGGTGAAGCTCTACAACAACTCAAGAAACTCAACTTCAACACAATCTACCCTGTTGTCTGGGACTCAGGCTATGTGATGTTTCCTAGTCAAATCGCCAAAGATACAGGTATTCAGCCCTTTGTTTATCGCGGTAATCAGGGTCAAGATATTGTCGCTGACATCATCACGCAAGCGCATCAAAATAATTTGTTAGTGATGCCTTGGTTTGAATATGGTTTTATGGCTCCTCCCACTTCAGAATTAGCGATCGCGCATCCCGATTGGCTCACTCAAGAACGTGATGGCGATAAAGTATCAACTGTCGGTGGAGGTGAAGTCGTATGGCTCAATCCTTTCCATCCTGAGGTTCAAAAATTCCTGACCGAGCTGGTGTTAGAAGCAGTCTCTAATTACGATCTAGATGGCATTCAGTTTGACGATCACACCAGCCTTCCCAAGACCTTTGGCTACGATCGCTACACGCTCAATCTCTATCGTCAAGAAACCAAAAAAGAAGCTCCCGCCGATTTTGACGATCCTGACTGGGTAAAGTGGCGAGCCAACAAGATCACTGCTTTTATGTCAAAACTAAATAAGGCAGTCAAGCAAAGAAAGCCCAACGTGATTTTCTCGGTATCGCCGAACTATTATGAGTTCGCATACAAACAGCAACTCCAAGACTGGCTAGGCTGGGTACGTCAAAACATCGTTGATGAATTAATCGTGCAGGTCTATCGCAATGATTTAGATGATTTTCGCGCTCAGGTCAGTCGCCCTGAAATTGTCGAAGTACAGAATAAAATTTCGACAGGTATCGGTATTCTATCTGGACTCCGTAATAGCAATGTGCCAATGTCCAGAGTTTATTCTCAAGTCATCACCGCTCAAGATCGGGGTTTAGGTATCTCTTTCTTTTATTACAAAAGTCTCTGGGGCTACGGTCCCGAATCAGTTAGCGATCGCCAAAAAGAAATTCAATATCTATTTCGTAGTCCTGCACCGAGATTTGCGAGTAGAAATCCCTAAATACAATCATGACAGTCTTAGAACAAACATCATTTGAAGCTTATACGCTGGGAGCCGCAACTTTTGACTTAAGCGGGCTTCCCAAAGAATATTACACACTCGTAGATGGAAGTAAAAGTATTATCTGGGTGCAGCCGATTTTTCAAGCACTAGGTTTAAAGTCACTATTAACGGCTTCTTTACCTGTTGAAAGCTTCACCCATGCCGTAATTCATGGTCGAGAATATACGGCTGTGGTAATCAAGCAACAAGGAAATTATTTAGCGCTACTAATCGATCCCCAAAGTGAAATCATGAATGATAAGTTTCTGTACTGGGCGCAACATTTTGATGCAACTTCGCTAAAAAATAATCCTAAGTTTCAAGTGATTTAATTGCGATCGCTCAAAGAACTATGCAAAACTTGATAGTGATTTAAAGGCTAGTATAGGCGGCGCGAAGCGCCACCTATACTAAATCCTAATATAATAAAATTTTTACTATGAAACGTATTACCCTGCTTGGTTCGACTGGCTCGATTGGTACACAAACCCTAGACATCGTAGCCGAATATCCTGACAAATTTCAGATTGTGGGGATGACAGCGGGTGGAAATATTGAGCTTCTAGTTCAGCAGATTCGTCAGTTTCAGCCTGAGATTGTGGCGATCGCTAGTCAAAATAAGCTGGGGGAACTTAAAGATGCGATCGCTGACTTAGACATAAAGCCAATTTTATTAGCAGGAGCCGAGGGAGTAAAAACCGTTGCTGCTTATGGTGATTCGGAAATAGTGGTGACAGGAATTGTTGGATGTGCTGGACTGCTGCCCACGATCGCCGCCATTAAAGCGGGTAAAAACATTGCCCTTGCCAATAAAGAGACTTTGATCGCAGGTGGCGAAGTGGTGATGCCATTGGTGAAAAAACATGGCGTGAAGTTGCTACCTGCGGATTCAGAACATTCCGCGATTTTCCAATGTTTACAAGGTGTGCCAGATGGCGGACTGCGGCGACTGATTCTCACGGCTTCGGGTGGTGCATTTCGCGATCGCGCAACTGAAGAACTGGCAGCGGTGACAGTTGCCGATGCCCTCAAGCATCCTAACTGGGCAATGGGTAAAAAGATTACGATTGATTCTGCAACCTTGATGAATAAAGGATTAGAAGTAATCGAAGCTCATTATCTATTTGGGGTTGATTATGATCAGATTGAGATTGTGATTCATCCGCAGAGTATTATCCATTCACTAATTGAATTAGAAGATACTTCTGTTCTCGCCCAGCTTGGCATTCCTGATATGCGTTTGCCGCTGTTGTATTCACTCTCCTATCCCGATCGCATTCCGACTCAATGGGAACGTCTCGACCTCGTGAAGTGCGGCACACTCACATTCCGTGAACCCGATCATCGCAAATATCCTTGTATGCAGCTTGCTTATGCAGCAGGGCGTGCGGGGGGGACGATGCCTGCGGTCTTGAATGCTGCTAATGAGCAAGTAGTCGAGCTATTCTTGCAAGAGCGAGTCCGCTATATCGAGATTGCTGATTTGATCGAGCAAGTTTGTGACAAGCACAACTGCATCGCTAAACCAGAACTGGAAGATATTTTAGAAGCTGATCAATGGGCGAGGAATATGGTGGTGGAGCAGTTAATGGTCAAGAACTAGAAAGTATCTTACTAGAGCTTGTTTTCCCACCGAAGGCAGGAAAACAAGCTTCTATATTTTGTGCGGGATATTACTGGTTGGGGATTTCTTCTGCGATCGCCAATCTGGGGAATAAAATCACGAAGAAACCCATCCATGCCGATATGGGAATAGCGACAAGAATCGATAACCAAATTAGTTTAAACAATAACCAACTGCCGCTAATAATCGAGAAGCCAGTCAAGATGATTGACCAGGGTTGACACCACCAGGGCTTATGATTCCAGACTGTATCAGGTTTTTCTAAAGTCATTTTTTTTGAGTTCCATATCTAGAGGTTAGGATAGACGGCGCAAAGCACCGTCTATCCTAATTATCGAAAATGTTTACATACGTTCTAAAACATGGATACCAAGCAGATTTAAGCCCAGCTTGAGAGTTTTTGCGGTGATATCACACAAAATCAGGCGCGAAACTCGCTCTGACTCTTCAGCTTGCAAAACTGGGCATTGTTCAAAGAATTGATTAAACTTCTGACTGAGTTCAAACAGATATTGACAAAGACGATTCGGAAAAAGCTCCTCGGCAACTGCCTCGATCGCTTCTGCAAATTGCAACAAATGCTTAGCCAAAACAATCTCTGGCTCAGTAGTCAGGCGGACTGCATCAATATCTAAGCTGGCAAAATCAATATCGCCTTTACGTCCAATTCCTTTGACACGCACATAGGCGTACAGCATATATGGTGCTGTATTACCTTGCAGAGCCAGCATCTTATCGAAACTAAAGATGTAGTTGCTAGTCCGATTTTGAGAAAGATCAGCATATTTGACCGCGCCAAGTCCAACGGCTTCGGCGACATTTTGTTTAAATTCGTCAGATTCTTCAGGGTTACGGCTTTCGATGTCAGTACGCGCTCTGGCGATCGCTTCTTCTAACAAGCTCTTCAGCGGAACTGTGTCACCCGATCGCGTTTTAAATTTTTTGCCATCGTCACCCATGACTAGCCCAAAGGGAACATGAGTAACTTGCACATTTTCAGGTATCCAATTCGCTCTATTTGCGACTTGAAAAACTTGAGCAAAATGTCCCGCTTGACCAATATCAGTCACATAAAGGATGCGTGTAGCTTTGTCTGCACTCATCCGATAACGCAGTGCGGCGAGATCAGTTGTGGCGTAGTTATAGCCCCCATCAGTCTTCTGAACAATCAGTGGCAGGGGTTGACCATCTTTATTACTAAAACCTTCTAGAAATACACACAAAGCGCCTTGATCCTCTTGCAGTAAGCCAGTTGCACGCAAGTCGGTAATTACATCTGGCAAGAAAGTATTATAAAAAGATTCACCGCGCTCTTCTAATTGAATCTCGAGCGTATCATAAATCTTTTGGAACTCACGGCGAGACTGTTCGCAAAGCAATTGCCATGCGAGTTTGGCTTCAGCTCCACCTGCTTGTAACTCCACTACAGCCGCGCGCGAAATTTCTTTAAAATCTGCATCTTCATCAAAGCGTTTTTTAGCAGCGCGATAGAGTTCTACCAAATCACCGATCGCGATCGCATTAGCTTTAGTCAGCGCATCGGGATAAACTTCACGCAAATAAGTAATCAACATCCCAAATTGAGTTCCCCAATCTCCGACATGATTGAGCCGCAACACTTGATGTCCTTGAAATTCTAGAATTCGGGCGATGCTATCGCCGATAATCGTGGAGCGTAAATGTCCAACATGCATCTCTTTAGCAATATTCGGACTAGAAAAATCAACAATTATGCGATCGCTGTTTTCGACTGTGGCGATCGCGAGGCGATCGCTCTTTTGCATTTTTGCTAATTGCGATTCTAAGTAACTAAGTTTGAGCTTGAGATTAATAAATCCTGCCCCTGCGATCGTGGGAGGCTCAAAAATATCATTTATAGAATTATCAGATATTAAATTAGCAATTATTTGGGCTGCCACATCTTGAGGCTTTTGTTTGAGTCTTTTAGTTAAGCCTAAAGCCGCATTACATTGATAATCACCAAATTTTGCATCCTTAGAAGGAGCGATCGCAGGATCGTAGTTAGCATATTCATCACCAAAGGCAGCGATGATTGCTTTAGAAAAACGAATTTTTAAATCAGATAAAATCGAAGTAGGCATGAATTAGCGATCGCGTAGGATTAACTTTTGGGCTAAGTTGATCAATATAGCGTTTTTTGCGATCGCTACGCGGACGACCCACGCTCTGGTTATTGACTTATTTTATGTTGATATTCGGCGATCGCTTCTGGATAAATAATATGCTCCTGAACCTGAATCCGTTTTTGTAAAGTTTCCAAAGTGTCAGCTGCCAGAATAGGTACAGCCGCTTGCTTAATGATTTTGCCGCTATCGACTTCGAGACTAAGAACGTGAACTGTGCAGCCAGTAATTTTCACACCATAGTCAAAGGCTTGCGCGATCGCATGAATCCCTTTAAAGCTAGGCAACAAGCTCGGATGAATATTAAGAATTCTTTCTGGAAAAGCATCGATCAAAATTTGAGTGACAATTCGCATCCAGCCCGCCATGATTACCAAATCAACATGGTATTGATGGAGAATATCAATGATCGCGCGATCGAGAGCTTGACGAGATTTGTAATCACGATGATTGACTAAAATTGCAGGAATCCCAAACTTCTCGGCGCGTTGCTTCGCAAAAGCTTCAGGTTCATTGTAGATAACAACTGCGATTTTAGCTTGCAGTTGTCCATTCTCGATGGCAGCCGCGATCGCTTCGAGATTGCTACCACTTCCCGAAGCTAGTACGCCCAGAACCGTAACAGAATTAGATGGATTTTTAACTTTTGGGAAAATCTCTAGCGAACTCACAAATCTTCGATGCTCCTAAACAAAAAGCGCAAACACAAGTTTACTATATAGAAGCGATGCCCCTATATAGATGAGCCATGAATCCACCTCCTACACAGCGCAATCGCCATACCTATTCGCTCAGCATCGCGCCCATGATGGATCGCACCGATCGCCATTATCGTTATTTCATGCGCCAGATCACAAGGCGGACTTTGCTCTATACCGAAATGATTACCAGCGCTGCGATTAAGCATGGCGACAAAGATTATCTATTAGGCTTCTCACCCGAAGAAAATCCCATCGCTTTACAAGTTGGTGGTGACAATCCTCATGATCTTGCGGAATGTGCGAAGCTTGCAGAATCGATGGGCTATGACGAAATTAATTTGAATGTTGGCTGTCCGAGCGATCGCGTTCAGAGTGGAAATTTTGGCGCTTGCCTCATGAAAACTCCTAATCTCGTAGCTAAATGTATCGAGACGATGACAGCGGCGGCAAATATTCCTGTGTCAGTCAAACATCGGATCGGCGTTGATAATTTGGATAGCTATGAAGACATGCAAAATTTTGTGCGGATTCTATCTGAATCGGGCTGTCAGCGATTCTCAGTTCATGCCCGTAAAGCATGGTTGCAAGGTCTAAGCCCCAAAGATAATCGCGAAGTTCCACCGTTGCGTTATGCTGATGTGCATCGCTTAAAGAATGAATTTCCACATTTATTTATTGAAATCAATGGGGGATTTACAACTCTAGAGCAAGCTCATGAGCAGTTACAATCAGTTGATGCGGTGATGATCGGTCGTGCTGCTTATGATCATCCTTATCTATTTGCAACCAGCGATCGCAAGTTTTTTGAATCTGAGACTCCGATCCGTAGTCGAGTGGAAGTCGCTGAAGCAATGATTGATTACATCGATAAATGGACAGCCAAAGGATTAAGATTAAATAAAATCACCCGCCATATGCTGCAATTGTTTCATGGTCAAGCAGGTAGCCGCATTTGGAAGCGAATTATCACAGAGAAGTCTTGTATTACGGACGCTGGGTCTGAAGTGATTCGTGAAGCGATCAAGCAGGTTAATCGAGAGAGTGGGTCACCCGCTTCGCGGGCGACCC
>JANXUJ010000065.1 GCA_025356295.1 Cyanobacteriota bacterium | reverse complement strand
AAGAAATCGCTGAGTGAGAGAACTCATCAATGCAGTCATTGCGGTACGGTTTTAGACCGTGACCATAATGCGGCTTTGAATATCTTGGCTATTGGTTTAAATAGGGTAGGGCATACCCAAATTTCTACGCCTGTGGAGAGTTCGACCTCTGCCTTGTAGATGTAGGTCTATTTGGTAAGTTGTCTCGCTGAATCAGGAATCTCAGTCGCTTTAGCGCTGAGAGTGTCAATTCATGTCCAAAAATCATGTCTAAAACCCATTACGCTATTTTAGGTATTACTCCTTGGGCAAGTGAAATCGACATTCGTCGAGCCTATCGCGATCTCAGCAAACTCTATCATCCTGACACCACCCAACTATCTAAAGATGTTGCCGTTGAAAATTTCCAACAAATTAACGCAGCCTATGCCATCCTTAGCAATGCTGAGCGCCGCAGTCAATACGATCGCTTGATCCAATTTTCGCGCTTTCAATATACCAGCAGCAATATCTCTGACAATGTTATTGATAATGCTACAAAGTCGCGCAGTCAAGTCCCCAAGAACCTCCAGACCTTAGACAATGATGG
Organism: Cyanobacteriota bacterium; assembly: GCA_025356295.1. Lineage (GTDB taxonomy): Bacteria > Cyanobacteriota > Cyanobacteriia > Pseudanabaenales > Pseudanabaenaceae > Pseudanabaena. The sequence continues at coordinate 7,345 of JANXUJ010000065.1, read as the reverse complement.
TTTGCCCAGCGAACGTCCATTATCGGGTGGTGAACTATTTGCACTGTTGTTAATTAGTGCTACGCTAGTTGCCTGTCTAGTTTTGGTTGTTCTAGTAGCATGGCTACGCGGCGATCCGCTTTTCCCCCAAGCGATCGCACCCTAATTAATTTGGCTCATCTATGGCGCTCCCATCTCCCACTACTCCGCTTTATAACCATCCTTTACCAGCTCTCGAAGCATGGTTAGACGAACAAGGCTGTCATCAAGATCAGTCAAATCCCAATGTCTGGCGCGTGACGCGATCGTCATGGCAAGCTGAAATCATCATGGATGTTGAAGACATTCGTGTACGCTATATCAAAGACGCGTATGGCGGTAAAGAAATCCAGCGCGCATTTCCCTACTCTCTGAGTCGGCAAGATGTCGAAGATGCAATTTTTACTGGTCCATAGTTAAAAAAATTAGTAATATTTCAAAAGTTTGTTAATATGTGCCTAAGATATAACTAACGTAAGTAGCAAATCTACACATAAGTCACTTTACGTTCTTAACAAAAGTTTTCCACTTAATTTGATGTTTTTATTTCGGAGGTTGATTGATTAGGAAATATAACGTTGCAATTCTTGGAGCAACAGGCGCAGTCGGTACAGAACTTCTGACGTTACTGGCAGAAAGAAATTTCCCTTTGGGTAAGTTGAAAGTCCTAGCATCGGAGAGATCGGCTGGCAAGTCGATCAGATTCGCAGATAAAGATTTAACTATCGAAGCTGTTAATGAATCATCTTTTAATGACGTTGATATTGTCCTTGCATCAGCAGGAGGCAGCATCTCTAAGCAATGGCTACCGATCGCTACCAAAGCAGGAGCCGTGTCAATTGATAACTCCAGTGCTTTTCGGATGCATCCCGATGTACCGCTGATAGTGCCAGAAGTCAATCCTAAAGCTGCGTTAACGCACAAAGGTATTATTGCTAATCCCAACTGCACGACAATTTTACTTGCCGTAGCTATCTATCCATTGCATCAGGTGCAACCAATTAAGCGAATTGTAGCCGCCACTTATCAGTCTGCTAGTGGCGCAGGCGCAAGAGCTATGGAAGAGGTAAAAATCCAGTCGCAAGCAATTCTCAATGGTGAACCTGCCTTGCCTGAAATTTTGCCCTATCCTCTCGCCTTTAATCTCTTTCCTCATAACTCACCGATGACGGAAAATAATTATTGCGAGGAAGAAATGAAAATGGTAAATGAAACTCGCAAGATTTTTGCGGATCAAAATATTCGGATCACAGCAACTTGTATACGGGTTCCCGTATTGCGAGCGCATTCTGAAGCAATTAATCTAGAGTTTGATCGACCTTTTAGCCCTGACAAAGCTAGAGAGATTTTAGCTAAGGCGGCGGGAGTACAACTGGTTGAAGATTTTAGCAAAAATTACTTTCCGATGCCAATCGATGCAAGTGGCAAAGATGACGTGCTAGTGGGCAGAATTCGTCAAGATATTTCTCACCCCAATGGTTTGGAATTATGGCTATGTGGCGATCAAATCCGTAAAGGGGCGGCGCTGAATGCAGTTCAGATCGCCGAACTACTGATCGCTAATTCTCTTCTTTAATCTTTATATTTAAATATTCCTGTAGCTAAACTCTACTTATGAGTGAAATTGATTTCGGACGTTTATTAACCGCCATGATTACTCCCTTTGATATAGAAGGGAATGTTGATTATGCAAAAGCAGAACAGCTTGCTAATCACTTAGTTGAGACTGGAACTGATACGATTGTTGTATGTGGTACGACAGGCGAATCACCCACTCTAAGCTGGGATGAAGAATACAAGTTGTTTTCGGTGCTAAAGGTAGCGATTGCTGGTAAAGCAAAAATCATCGCAGGTACAGGATCAAACTCGACTTCTGAGGCGATCGCGGCGACTACCAAAGCTGCATATCTCGGATTAGATGGTACACTCCAAGTAACACCGTATTACAACAAGCCTCCGCAAGAAGGTTTATACGCTCATTTTCGAGCGATCGCCGAAGCCGCACCAGAGCTTCCAATTCTTTTGTATAATGTTCCTAGTCGAACAGGTTGCAAACTTGAACCTGAAACCGTTGCTAAGTTAGCTGAGATTCCTAGTATCGTCGGGATTAAAGAAGCGACAGGCGATTTAGATCAAGCGAGTCAGATTCGCTCTCTCACGCCTGATAATTTTGCAATCTACTCAGGTGATGACTCTCTGACATTGCCATTGATGGCAGTGGGTGCAAAGGGAGTTGTCAGTGTAGCTTCGCATCTAGTTGGCAACCAACTACAAACAATGATGCAATCATTTGCCGCAGGTAAGGTTCAGGAAGCTTTGCAAATTCATATTCAGCTCTTCCCATTATTTAAGGCTTTGTTTTTAACCAGCAACCCTATTCCTTTAAAGGTAGCTTTACGCATACTGGGATTAGACACAGGTATGGTGCGATCGCCTTTAGTTGCAGGTAATGCCGAACTGGAAGCAAAGTTAGAAATCGTATTAAAAGAAGCTGGAATTATTGCCTAGCCTACTAGATAAAGTTTTATCGCCACCTTACTTTTTCACCTTTTTCATCACAAAGTTTTCCATTAACCCATCAATTTGGACTGCTCTAGCAATTCAATCACTACATCTTTCTGACTCTAATCTATTCACTCTCATTCACATTAATTTACAAGAGATTATTTATGACTACAGCTAACGCTCCTGCACTCAAGATTATTGCTCTCGGTGGACTCCATGAAATCGGCAAAAATACATGGGTATTTGAATATAACGATGAAATCATGCTGCTCGATGGCGGCTTGTCCTTCCCTGACAACATGATGCCAGGCGTAAACGTTGTCTTGCCTGATATGACTTACCTAAGAGACAACAAACATAAAATTAAGGGCATGATTGTTACTCACGGTCATGAAGATCATATCGGAGCAATTTCTTTCCATTTAAAGCAGTTTGAGATTCCTGTTATTTATGGTCCTCGCTTAGCGATGGCTCTGCTCGAAGACAAGCTTCGGGAAGCAGGAGTACTAAACCGTACCGAACTCCGCCGTGTAATGCCGCGGGATATTGTCCGAGTTGGCAATAGTTTCTTTGTCGAATTTATTCGGAATACTCACTCGATCGCGGATAGTTTCTCGATCGCGATCAATACTCCCGCAGGTATGCTGATCCACTCTGGAGACTTTAAAGTTGACCATACTCCTGTTGATGGCGAATTTTTTGACCTTGCGCGTTTGGCTGAACATGGTGAAAAAGGAGTGTTATGCCTGATCAGTGATTCGACTAATGCTGAATTGCCGGGTACTACTCCTTCAGAGCGGTCAGTATATCCCAACCTCGAACGCTACATCTTGGCAGCGAAAGGTCGCGTAATCATTACTACTTTTGCCTCTTCAGTCCATCGTGTAAATATGATTTTGGACATTGCTGATAAGCAGGGTCGCGTGGTTGGTGTGGTCGGGCGATCGATGCTAAATGTGATTGCTCATGCGCGCAATCTTGGTTACATCAAGTGCCGCGATGACCTGTTCCAGCCTTTACAAAATTTGCGTCATTATCGTGACGATCAAATTCTAATTTTGACGACAGGTTCTCAAGGTGAGCCGATGTCAGCATTGACTCGTCTATCCAATTCGAGCCATAAGCAGTTAGAGATTCGTCAAGGTGACACTGTGATCTTGTCAGCTAATCCTATTCCGGGTAATACAATTCCTGTAGTTCGGACAATCGATCGATTGATTGCACTTGGGGCAAATGTGATCTATGGCAAGGATAAGGGGCTGCACGTTTCAGGACATGGTTCTCAAGAAGATCACAAATTGATGTTGGCTCTGGTACGTCCGAAATTTTTCTTCCCTGCTCATGGTGAGTTGAGAATGTTGAAACAGCACGCGAAGATGGCAGAAAACATGGGTATTCCTAGCGAGAATATTATAATTGCTGAGAATGGTGATGTAGTTGCAGTTTGTCAAGACTATATGCGAGTCGTAGACAAAGTTCCGTCTGGTGTGGAATTAGTGGATTCTTCTCGTGATGGAATGGTCAAGGGTGAAGTGTTGCGCGATCGCCAACAGTTGGCAGGTGATGGCATCTTCACGATCGCTGTATCTGTCGGTCTTGATGGCAAGCTCTCGACAAATCCTGATATCCAACTAAGTGGTGTAGTGTTACCAATGGAACACTCACAGATTATTGCGGCTGTTGCGAAGGCGATCGATAACTCCTTAGCCAACTGCTGGGGTAACTTTGCTCGCAATGTTGGTTCGCTTGAAGTGGACTGGGTTGGTCTGCGTGGTCAACTCGAACGCGACCTGACTCGTGTCTTGCGCCAACAAATGCAAAGCAAGCCGATGATTGTATTCTTATTGCAGACTCCGCCCAATTCTACTCAGTCGGCTCCTGCACCTGCACCTAAGCCTAATGCCTTGGGCATAACCTTGAGACCAGGCAGTGTGAAAGCAGTTGCGAAACCTGAAGCTGTAGCTGTTACTAATGGCAATGGCGCCACGAATGCGGCTGTAACTCCAGTAACGACTGATGCGCCTACTTTGGGTGCTGTTACGGCTAGCGCGGGTAGACGCAAGCGTACTGCGGCAACTGTCTAAGTCTCAATCAAGTTTTAATCTAAGCAAAAGGGACGCTAAGCGTCCCTTTTGTTTTCTAGATGGTATATTTAGCAAGTTTAATGTATCTTGTGCGCTAAGCCCATGCCTGAACCTATCTGGTCATATGTCACTCCCGGCATTCCTGATGAATTATTTGATCGCTTGCCAGGGATTCCGATGAGCAAGTGCGAGACGCGCTTGTTGATTATCGGACAGTTGCGACTGAAAGTTGACTCAGTACTGTGGGATATCGGTGCGGGTACTGGCACAATTCCGATTGAGACAGGCTTGCTATGTCCTCAGGGGAAAATTGTGGCAATCGAGCGGGATGAAGATGTGGCAGGGTTAATTGCTAAAAATTGCCAAAAATTTAGTGTGAGTAATGTTGAGATTAAAGTCGGTAGTGCGCCAGAATGCTTGACTAGCTTGACTGCATCTCCCGATCGCATTTGTATCGAAGGTGGGCGATCGGTGTCAGAGATTTTAGAATATTGCTGGGAGCGTTTGCAGATTGGGGGAAGGGCGATCGCTACGACTAATAGTCTCGAAGGGTTGTATGCAATTTCGGAAAGTTTTGCTAATTTGCACGCGCGTAACGTTGAGGTGGTGCAGTCTTCAGTCAACCGATTAGAGACTCGTGGTAATCGTCAAGTTTTTGCGGCTGTGAGTCCGATGTTTATTATTAGTGGCGAAAAACTTTAACAAAAAATCTAGCAAAAAAGGGCGCAAAGCGCTCTTTTTTGCTGAGGATGATGTTAGGAAATTTCGCGAATCTGCGGTTTTCCGTCCTTAAATTCACCAACTAGAATTAGATCGGTAACACCGAAAAATATTCCATTCTCAACAACGCCAGGAATATTATTAAGAGTTTTTTCTAGCGCGGCAGCATCAGCGATCGCATCAAAAGTTACATCAAGCACCATATTGCCTTGATCGGTAATTACGGGACCATCTTTTTTAACACCCATCCGTAGTTCAGGCTTACCACCGAGCTTTTCCACAGCTCTGGTCACAGGTGAGACTGCCATCGGCAAAACTTCGATCGGAACCGCGAAGGTGGAACCAAGCTTATCTACCAATTTTGATTCATCGACCACCACGATAAACAATTCGGCAAGGGAATCAATAACTTTCTCGCGAGTATGCGCTGCGCCACCGCCTTTAATCAGAGTTTTGTGAGGATCAACTTCATCAGCACCATCGATCGCCACATCAACGCGATCAACATCATCAAGACTGCGAATAGGAATACCATATTTTTTGCCCAGTACTGATGCTTGAAACGATGTCGGAATGCCTACGATGTCAGTTAGTTCGCCTGTAGCAATACGGCGACCCAACTCCTCAATCGCAAAGGCAGTAGTCGAGCCAGTGCCTAAACCGACCACCATGCCAGATTTGACTCTTTGGGCTGCCGCAATTCCAACTTCTTGTTTTAACTTTTTAATGTCTTCAGCAGAAATACTCATGAGAAATACTTATTTATAAACTTAAAAGCAGTAATTTTAATCCTATCGCATAAAACTAAACCAGTCGTGACAATTACGCCTTATTGCTGATTACACTTCTGTCAATATTTAAGCTACAAGTAGTAATGGGGTGGGTAAAATCTACAGTTAGAGATCAATTTGATCCAACGCTGAATCCAACAAAGATTAAATTTTTTTATTAATAAATTATCGCAATTCTATGAAAAGGCTAACTTATATTAGTAATTTTTCGCGATCGCTTGCCAGAAAGGAGATCGAAGGTATCGGTAAAATTTCGCAGATCAATAATTCTAGAGAAGGGATCACGGGAGTTTTGCTAAGTTGTAGTGGAATTTTCTTTCAGATTTTGGAAGGACAAGAAGAAGCGATTGATAATCTCTATGAAAAGATATTGCAAGATGATCGTCATTACCAAATTTTATGCCTCAAATCTGAATTAAATGTCTCTGAACGACGTTTTCCTGAATGGTCAATGAATGTATTTGTTTTAGATGAAAATAATGATATTTTGATGCAGCCAATTAAGATTTTATTGCAAACTTTAGGAGAGTCGCAAACAATCTTAGCGAGTTATACCCAGTCAGGAGTTTTAGAAGCGATCGCTAATGGCGTTAATCCACTCACGCTTACGCCTCGCTATACTGAAAAAATCATCTTCTTTGCCGACATCGTTTCATTTTCAAGCATCACTGAAAAATTGCCAGTAACTGAAGTTGTCGAATTGCTCAATCAGTTTTTTACGATCTGTACTAAAGCGATCGCCTCAAGAGGAGGAGAAGTCAACAAATTTATTGGTGATTGTGTAATGGCATATTTTGATGGCGATCGCGCTGATGATGCTTTGCAAGCAAGCTTAGATATTCTCTCTGAACTTGAGATTTTACGAAATCAAGCACCTATTAATAGTCCATTGCGTGTTCTCTATATTGGCATCGGTCTGTCTAAAGGAACAGTTTTAGAAGGGAACATTGGTTCACAAACTAAAAAAGAATATACGGTGATTGGAGATGCCGTGAATGTGGCGGCAAGAATTGAAGCTCTTACTCGACAGTTAAATCGATTTCTGGTATTTTCTGCCCCTGTTCGCATGGGACTAAGCGATCGCTGGAGACCTGTTAGACTCGGCGATTTTCATACTAAAGGGAGAGAAGAAATAGTTGAAGTTTATTCAATTGACAATTTGCTAACTTTCCAAAAATCAGATTTTTATAAGCTCAAGCAAGAAATTAAGCAACATCTAGAACTAAT
>JANXUJ010000032.1 GCA_025356295.1 Cyanobacteriota bacterium | reverse complement strand
AAAAGTTTAAAAGTGCCGCTTCGCGGCACTTTTAAACTCTTATCTGGACTACTCGCCGCCTCAATAGGCTGTAAGAGCTTTAAGAAAAGCGATCGCGTTGACTAAAGTTTTGTTAAGCTAGACTCTCTAAAGTCTTATTTTTTTGCGCGCCAAAAATTGCGTTAATACAAACATGGTCAATTTGGTTCAACCTATCAAGCCCACGATCGCTTTTTCGCACTTGGGTTGTGAAAAGAACCGCGTCGATACAGAGCATATGCTGGGCTTGTTAGTACAAGCAGGTTATCAAGTCGATAGCAACGAAGAATTAGCCGATTATGTAATTGTCAATACCTGTAGTTTTATTGAAGATGCCCGCCGTGAATCGGTGCGGACTCTAGTCGAACTTGCCGAAATGGGTAAGCGGATCGTAATCGCTGGCTGCATGGCGCAACATTTTCAGCAAGAACTCCTTGATGAAATACCTGAAGCAGTCGCTCTTGTTGGCACGGGTGACTATCACAAAATTGTCGATGTGATCGCTCGTGCTGAGACTGGCGAACGGGTCAAAGAAATTAGCGCCGTTCCCACCTACATTGCCGATGACACCGTGCCACGCTACCGAACTACAAATGAGGCGGTCGCCTATGTACGGGTTGCTGAAGGTTGCGATTATCGTTGTGCATTTTGCATCATTCCCCATTTGCGTGGTGATCAGCGATCGCGCACCATTGAGTCGATTGTCACCGAGTGCGATCGCCTTGCCACTGAAGGCGTAAAAGAAATTATCTTGATTTCACAAATCACGACCAATTACGGATTAGATATCTACGGTCAACCTCGCCTTGCCGAACTATTAACCGCTCTCGGTCAAGTTGATGTGCCTTGGATCAGAATGCACTATGCCTATCCCACAGGTTTAACAGCTAAAGTCATCAATGCCATGAAGTCCACTCCCAACGTGGTTCCATACCTTGATTTACCTTTGCAGCATTCACACCCCGATGTCCTCAAAGCAATGAATCGTCCGTGGCAAGGACGCATTAATGACAAGATCGTTGAACAAATCAAAGCCGCCCTCCCCAACGCTGTCGCCCGTACCACATTTATTGTTGGCTTTCCTGGCGAGACTGAGGAGCAGTTTGAGCATTTATTAGAATTTGTCAAGCGTCATGAATTTGATCATGTTGGTGTATTCACTTTCTCCGCAGAAGAAGGCACACCCGCTTTTGATTTGCCTAATCAACTACCCGAAGAAGTCAAACAAGACCGACGCGATCGCATCATGGCGGCTCAGCAAGAAATCTCACTCAAGAAAAATCAAGCCGAAATCGGTAAAACAGTTGATGTCTTAATCGAGCAAGAAAATCCGAATACAGGCGAACTAATTGGGCGATCGGCTAGATTTGCCCCTGATGTCGATGGTGATGTCTATGTGCGCGATCCACAAGGTAAAGCAACACTTGGCTCCATGTTTTCCGTCAAAATCACGGCCGCCGATCATTACGACCTATTTGGAGAGATCGTCTAAACCTAGAAGCTAAGTTCGCCCGCGCAGCAGGCGAACTTAGCTCTGGTTTTGGTATAGGAAAATACAAGATTTTGGTAAATTTTTCAGCAAAATGAGAAAACTAACTTTTATATAACTTTTTAATTTCTTTTTACTAACCTTTGTATATCTATTGAGGCTTTCGCAATTTAAAAAAGAGTGAATAATTAATACATCGGGCAAAGAAGTTGTTTGTGTCGTTAGTCAAACCACATCTACTGCTCTAGAAATATTCTCGTAGTTCAGAATATTATGCTCTCCAAAAATTGAAAGGAAGAACAATGGATACAATTACTAAGGTCGCACAGTCATCTTTCCGTCAAGGTTTGAGCGATGAATCAACTTTTATTATCAAGCTAACCAATAGTAAATTCGACAACCTCGCAGGGTCTGAGCTATTGACTAAAGTTGAGTCTTGGATCGTAACCAACCTGATGGTAAATAATCAAGCAGTTCCCACCTTAATTGTGGATATGGAAAATGTAGAGTTTATTGATAGTCAAGGTTTACAGAAGCTATTAGCATCTCTTCGGCTAATGCAATCTCAAAAAAGCAATCTGGTACTCTGCTCACAGCAACCTCCTGTCAGTCTCGTATTTGAGATTACAAGAGTTGATCAACTGTTTGCAATTTTCCCTTGTGTTAATACATTGATGAATCTTGATATTCGTCAACAAGCGTATTCAAATCTTATAGCAGCTTAAATACAGCGCAGAGCGCTGTATTTAAGCCAAAAGAGAATGGCGGCGCTTCGCGCCG
>JANXUJ010000031.1 GCA_025356295.1 Cyanobacteriota bacterium | reverse complement strand
CGGCGCGAAGCGCCGCCTATCCTATAAAATCCTGACCTCTTTAGCACTACCTGTTTTTTGGTTTTAAGCTATTTGAAAAATTGCATTAGTCATCAGATTTAACTCAGGAAAAATATCTGACTCAATCCGTTTTCCAGAAGTATAAAGAAATAACTGATATTCTCCTTCAATTAGTTTGCAAACTGTCACTGTTGGCTGCTTCGGCTTGCCAATATGCCGCACCGCACCCAAAGCTCGATAATCCACAATCCAATACTCGGCAATACCCATCGCCTCATACGCTGTCAGCTTGATCGCATAGTCATCGCTCCAATTGGTACTGACTACCTCAATAACCAGAGGTACAGTTTTACCATTTTGAATTACTGAAGACTTTTGCCATAGCGGTTCATTTACCAATTCGCGCCGATCTAGTACCACCACATCAGGGATAAAACCTGTCTCAGCCATCTCTGGCTTTAGTAGACAACTCCTCGGAATCGAGAGGGGTAAATTACATCGATGAATCTCAAAATTTAAGTCAGCAACAAAAAAACCGCTAGTATCTTCATGTGTACCTGTGGGCATCATCTCTCTGACAACTCCTCTGTATAACTCATAGCGTTTGCCATCTTCGGGATACCACTCGATGAACTCTTCAAAACTCATGCGATCGCAGTCAACTAATGTTTGCATCATCGCAATACCTCTAACTTTTAGGGTCTGATTGCCATAGTATAATCTGTAGTATGACTCAAGCCCTGACCCGACAAAAGCTTTACGAACGTGACCTCAATCTTTGGTTTGAGGAGACTTTGGGTTGTTTGCGATCGCGTGATTTACAAAATTTAGATATAGAAGCATTAATAGAGGAGATTGAGGGTTTGGCAGGACGGGATCGCCGTGAGATTAAGAGCTTTTTGAAATTGTTATTTATCCATGCTCTCAAACGATGTTATGTATTGAGTCCTGAAACTTATAACCATTGGATTAGTGAAATCGAAGAATTTCAGAGCCAACTTAGTGAAGCGATCGAGCAGTCGCCCAGCTTAAAAAGATTTTTGCTAGATTCAATTCCTGAAGCATATACAAAGGGGCTAATCAAAGTTCAAAAACTTTATCCAAATGTGAGCTTTTCTAATCAAAATCCGTTCTCTAATCAATTGGATATACTGCTCGAATCTCCCTTTTGGGAAAAGAGTGATTGCGTATGATTAGTTCTTCAATCAAAAATTCGATCAAGAAAAAGCGAGTTTTGTTTATTAGTAATGGTCACGGTGAAGACCTAAATGCTTGTGAAGTCCTGAAGGCTTTACAGCACAAATATCCAGATGTGGAAGCGATCGCCTTACCGCTTGTTGGTGATGGCAATGCGTATCGGCGCGCAGGTGTCGAAATCGCTACGCCCACAAAAGCTTTGCCATCAGGTGGATTTGCTTATATGAATTTTTGGAAACAGATAGAAGACTTCCAGTCGGGATTAATTGGTCTCACTTGGCAACAAATTAAGGCGGCGCGAGCATGTGGCAAAACATGTGATTTTGTGTTTGCGACTGGGGACGTTCTTCCTGCAATATTTGCGTGGCTGACTGGGTTACCCTATGCGATGTTCTTAGTTTCATCGTCAGGATTTTACGAAAATCGTTATCTTCCACCTTGGTTGCAAGCTCAGATGATGCGATCGCCACGTTGTCGGCAGATTTTGACTCGTGATGCTTATAGTGCAGAATTAATTAGCAAGAGAGGGTATCGAAATACAAGTTTTGTTGGTTATCCGATTATGGATGTGCTGGAACCAACAGGTAAGGACTTGTATTTGCTCAAATATTTGCTCAAAAATGTACCTGTGATCGCTTTACTGACGGGCAGTCGGTTACCCGAAGCTGCCGAAAACTTAGTATTGCAGTTGAGTTTGTGTGTAGCGATCGCACAAGAATTTGCGCCTGATCCAGTTCAGTTTCGGGCGGCGCTTGTACCAAGCCTGATGCCGCAATTATCTGAACTTGCGGCGATCGCAGGTTGGCAATATGAAGAGGGTAAACTTTATCAAGAAAAATCAGGAATAAGCGTTCTTTTTTTTAGTGATGCTTTTCCCGATATTTTACAACAATGCGATTTAGCGATCGGTATGGCAGGAACTGCGGTTGAGCAAGCAGTTGGGCTGGGAAAACCCGTTGTTCAGATTATTGGAAATGGTCCTCAGTTTTCTTATCGATTTGCTAATGCTCAAGAACGGTTACTGGGTTTGTCAGTGCAAACTATTGGCAAAGGATTTGCAACACCTGAGATTTTGCGAGAGGCAGCTGTGTGCATCAAGAGAACATTAAGCGATCGAGATTATTTAGCGCGTTGTCGGCTGAATGGTTTGGAACGCGTTGGGGCAAAGGGCGGTTCTGAAGGATTAGCCAATGCGATCGCGCAGCAAATTTTTAAGTAACTAGCTATGTCGTCCGCGCAGCGGGCGATACATGCTTCTCAATTATATGGATGATTTATGAACTATTTTCCTGCTGATCGATATTTTGCTTATCTCACCTCACCAGCGATCGCGGCGATGCCAGACAAACAGAACGTGGTAATTATTCAGCCAATGGGAGCGATCGAGCAGCATGGCGCGCATCTACCATTGATTGTCGATGCCGCGATTAGTATTGGCGTATTGGCAAAGTCCTTAGAGAAGTTAGACACTACAATTCCTGCTTATGCTTTGCCGCCCTTATACTACGGCAAGTCAAATGAGCATAGTACTTTTGCAGGCACAATCACGATGCGGGCTGAAACAATGATCGCTGTATTGAGTGACATGGCTGAAAGTATCTATCGTGCGGGTTTTCGGAAGTTAGCGTTGATGAATTCTCATGGAGGACAGCCGCAAATTTTGGAGATAGTCGCTCGTGATTTACATGAAAAATATCCAGACTTTATGATTTTCCCTCTATTCACTTGGCGCGTTCCCAATGCTGCCCAAAACTTATTGACAGCGCAGGAACTAGAATTTGGCATCCATGCTGGAGATGCGGAAACCAGTCTAATGTTAGCGCTGTTGCCTGAACAGGTACAAATGGATAAAGCCGTGACCGAATACCCGCATGGGCTACCTGAAAATAGTATGCTTAGTATGGAAAGTGCAAATCCTTTTGCATGGGTGATGCAAGATTTGAGTCAGAGTGGTGTGTTGGGTGATGCCAAAGCCGCGACTAGAGAAAAGGGTGATCAGATTCTTGCTTCTTTAGTTAAGAGTTGGGCGCAATTGATCGAAGATATTTATAAATTTGAGCAACCAAAAGCTTATGGCAATCATCTCCTCTAAACCAACTTCTGATTCTCATAAAGATATCCCTAAAAAAGAGATATCTAAGAAGGATACTCCTAAAAAAGATACTACATCTCCCAAAGCGCAGCAGTCGCTGGACTTATTGCAAGCGGAGGCAAATCCTGAAGAGAAGCTAGAAGATAAATCTGCGAAAGACAATCCTACCCCAGCTTCAATTGATATTAATATCCGTCCTAAAAATCTTGAAGATTATATTGGACAAAAAGATTTAAAAGAACTGCTAAATATTGCGATCGCGGCTGCAAAATCGCGAACATCAGCCCTCGATCATTTACTCCTCTATGGTCCGCCTGGATTGGGGAAAACCTCTCTGGCGCTAATTATTGCTCAAGAGATGGGTGTGCAGTGCAAAATAACTTCTGCACCTGCGCTGGAACGCCCTCGCGATGTGGCGGGTTTACTGGTTTCGCTGCAACCAGGGGATATTCTGTTTATCGATGAAATCCATCGGTTGCCTAGTGTCACCGAAGAGATACTTTATCCTGCAATGGAAGACTATCGCCTTGACATTACGATTGGGAAAGGGCAAGGGGCAAGAATTCGCAGTGTGCAGCTCAACAAATTTACGCTGATCGGTGCAACTACAAGGATCGGCGCGTTGTCTTCACCATTGCGCGATCGCTTTGGCTTTGTGCAACATTTTCGCTTTTATGAACAGGACGAACTTACCCAGATTGTCTCGCGCAGCGCCAAAATTCTCGATACGCCGATTGATGATGATGGCGCGATCGCGATCGCTTTACGATCTAGAGGTACGCCGCGCATCGCCAATCGTTTGCTAAAACGTGTGCGTGACTATGCCGAGGTCAAGGCAAAGGGGCAGCTAATCACTAGCGCGATCGCGGAGTCTGCTCTCGAACTTTTTAATGTTGATCCTAAGGGTTTAGATTGGATTGATCGCAAATTATTAACCGTACTGATCGAAAACTTTAACGGTGGTCCCGCTGGGCTAGATACACTTGCAGCCGCCACTGGAGAAGATGCCCACACCATTGAAGAAGTTTATGAGCCGTATTTATTGCAAATTGGCTATATCAATCGCACACCGCGCGGTCGAGTTGCCACAGCAGCGGCTTGGAAGCATTTGGGATATTCAGCGATCGCAGGGCTTTTGTCATGATCTTGCAGCAAAGAAGCGCCGCGCGGCGCTTCTTTGCTGCAA